>JAPUJX010000125.1 GCA_027295975.1 Gammaproteobacteria bacterium | reverse complement strand
CAGACAGAGGCCCCATCGTCATACCAAGATGTTGATGTCCAAATGCGTACAACACATTGTTGGATCTCGAAGCGAAGCCAAGCACCGGTAATGAATCCGGCAATGACGGCCGGCAACCCATCCACACCGACTTTTCGACATCATCCATACCAGGCAGCATGCGTTTCGCCAGAGGCAACAGGCTGCGCACACGCCGATAGTCCGCCGGTGCATCGAGCCCCGCAAACTCGACCTGACTGGTCATCCGCAGTCCCGTTTCCATTGGAGAAAGCACAAAAGAAGCATCGCCATTCATCACCGGGCGATTGAGCAGAACACTGCTGCCGACGGAGAACATCAAATGATATCCACGTTCGGTGTCGAGAGGCACGGCATCACCCAGCTGTTTTGCAAGTGGTCTGGACCAGGCGCCTGCCGCAACGACAACCTTGTCCGCAGACTTCGTGCCGCTCCCACCGTCCAGTTCAACTCTATCGCCATCGATGCGGATAACGCGCACGTGGAATTGTTCGTAAACGCCGCCGCGGCCGACAAACAGATCAACCATGCCCTGCACCATGCGCTGTGGGTTGTCGACCTTCAGGGTATTCTTCAACCAGATGCCGTGATCGAAAATCGGCGCAAGTTGCGGCTCGAGATCCCGAATGTCCGATGCTGCAAGAATCTCGTAAGGCGAGCCTATCTCGTCCATCAACTCTCGGGCGTCGTCCGTCATCGCAAAGGTGCGTTCAGACTCATAAACCTTGAGCCAGCCTCCCTCCTTGAGCAGACCGGCAAGTTCCGTGTTGCCGGTCAGGCGCCGCCAGCCTTCAACCGCGCGAACCGTCAGTGCATGCAAGTTTCGAGCGTTCCGCTGCACTCGGGAAGACCGGCTCTGATAAACGAAACGGATCAGCCAGGGGAAAATCCTGTGCAGGTAGGCGAGCCTGATCGACATCGGTGCCAGAGGTTGGCCGATCATGCGTATTACATCCGTTGTGATACCGGGCATTGCCATGGGCACGCACGACGCGTTGCATATCAAACCGGCATTGCCGAACGACGCCCCGGCACAAGGTTTTTCACGGTCGAGTAGCGTGACACGGTGGCCATCGGATTGCAGGGCCAGCGCGGTAGATGCCCCAACGACACCTGCTCCGACGACAATTATGGAGATATCAGACAAAAGCCGCCCGCGGTTATGAACCCGGCCATTATGCACGGTATTTTGCGCCTTCCGGACCCGGCATAAGGGATTGATCTGTGTTGTCTTCTGGATTTATCCTCCAGTCTGATCGCCTGAGTTGAACTTTGCGGCGTTGTGACTTTGTTGGATATCGGGAGAGAGTTATGCGGATCACCACCCTGATTACTGCACTGACGCTGGTTGCCTCCATATTCGTTCCGGCATGGGCCGAGACGATGGACGTCGATCTCGAGGCAACCGACGGCACCAGGTTGAAGGCGACCTATATGTCGCCTGGCCGACCGGGTCCGGCGATGCTGCTCATCCATCAGTGCAACATGGACCGGTCGTCCTGGAGTGTCATAACGCCGTCGCTGGTCGATGCGGGCATACATGTGCTGACGATGGACCTCCGTGGTTTCGGCGACAGCGAAGGAGACGGCCTGGATGGGACCGGGGGATTCCGGTCGTTCATGGAGAATTCGACCGCGGATGTCGATATGGCATACGCATACCTGGTGGGCCAGGCGGGTGTCGACAACACCCGTATCGCCGTTGGCGGGGCCAGTTGTGGTGCGATGCTGACGGCCGATCTTGCCTCGCGGCAGTCCGGGGTCAAGGTCTTGATGTTACTGTCGGGGCCACCGAGCGACGGCGCCATAACTCATATGGCGGCAACCTCCGCGCTTGCGGTTTTCACCGCTGCTTCGAGGGGCGACCCGATTACCCCGGGTGTTGCCGACCGGCTCAAGGGCGCGGTTGACGGATCGAAACACCCCCACTCGATCGCCAGGATCTACGATGGCACCGAACACGGTCTGCCCATGTTCGAGAAAAATGCCGATCTCCAACCGACACTCATCGCCTGGCTTACGACAGAGTTACTGGGGGATTAGCCAATCCACCTGCCGCCGGCAGGAACTCAGACGGCGCGGTACGGCACGAACTATCGGGTAACGTAAATCGCCATGGGATCGCCCGAGCGGATAAGCGTTGACGTCAACCCGTTGAACGTCTGTAGCGCGCGGGGGCTGACGCCGTATTTGTGGCCAATGCTTGCCAGCGAACTTCCGGAGGGAATGGTGATGGTCAGTTTTTCGACGCTGACGACCGGGACAATCAGGGATTGCCCCGCATTGATGGCGCTGTTCTGCAAACCGTTGACCTTCCGCAAATCGTCGACGCTGACAGCAAACGCATTCGCGATCGAGCCAAGGGTGTTGCCGGGAACCACCTGATAAACCAGATACTCATCCCGGCCACGCTCGCCTACGATATGAGAAGGAACAAAAAGATCAAGATATCGGCCGGCGTATACCCGGCTGTCTTTGAGGTTGTTCCAACCGCGTAGCCAGGACGTTTCAACACGATGGAGCCAGGCTATTTTCGAAAGCGTATCACCTGACTTGATTCGATAACGACGATGTTCCAGCGATTTTCCGACATCGCGCACCCGCAGGGGGGTGTTTGCCAGCAACATCCTGCGGTGACGCGGATTGTCCGAACGAAGCAGGGTGACGGGCACCCCACTCCACGTACTTATTTGTTGCCAGGTATTGTTCTTTCTGACCAGATAAATGAGCGGTGCGTTCCCACCGGGGAAACCAAAACGGCCCCGGTTTTCGCCCACTATGGCTGCAGCCAATATCCGCGGCACGAATTCCACGGTTTCACGCGGTAGCAACCCTTGCGCCGCAAGTTCATTGAACCTCGTGGCCGCGTGCGGTGATCGGCTCATGGCCTTGCGCACGCGCGCCTCGCCAGCGTTGTACGCCGCCAGCGCGAGCAGGGTGGATTCACCCCGGCCAAAGGTTTTGATGAGATCGGCCAGATGGCGCGCGGCAGCTTGGGTCGACAGGTAAGGATCAAGGCGCTGGTCGCCGCGCCGACTCACTTTCAGCGCGTATTGTCTCGCCGTTCCCGGCATGAACTGCCACATTCCCACCGCCCCGGACGGAGATTTCGCATGGCTGTTGAACGAACTTTCGATCAAACCCAGGTATTGTAATTCTCGAGGCAGGGCATATTTCCGGAAAGCCGTGTCCAGCATGGTTTTATGCTTATCCATCCTGCGCAGTGCCCGTTCGAACCAGGGACGCAAATCGCCCGAATCGACGAAACGCTCGATGTCACCCCGCACTCGCTCGACCAGAACACCTGGCACGGTGATTGGCGGTGCCTGACCGAATGTCCGCAGCAGGTTCGCAATTTCAGACCGGGTCCACTGAGTATTCGGGGAATCCGCCCCTGCGGACGTCAACGACGCCCACCCCGGGTTGGCCAACGACAACCCTGCGAACGCCAGTAACACCGTGCAAGCGCGTGAAATACAACCTGGTTCTGCGAACCTGACCCTGGTGTTGATCAGGTTCATGGGCCAATCGCCGTCAACATGGCGTCACTGTAACTCCTCAATCCCATCGAGCAGTTCCTCCGCGGCCACCCACATCTCCGGATGCCTCAAGTAGCAGCGAATTTTTTGGACAAGGTTTTCCGCCGTTTGTTCGGTCAAGCTGTCGAGGCGGGCCTCCAATCTGCGCCGATAGCGCAACATCACGATATTCGGAAGTGAGTCGTGAGTGTCCGCAACCAGGCGATCGACTTCGGGGTCGAGTTCACCCAATATCACCCGCTGTCGTTTCAGCGACGCCCGCAGTTCCTCGGCTTCGTCTATTCCTCCCGGAACGACATCCGGGAATGCCGGTACGTTCAGCAAATGCTCCAGCGTGCGTTTGGTCGCGTCCAAGCCCCGAATATTCAACTCGGCATCCGAATTCAACTGCAGATCCGTATCATCACCCCGTAAAACCTCCTGCACCAGGCGCACCGTTCTCTTGTGCAACGGAGTCAGCGGATTGTCATTCAATTCACGATCGCAAATTGCCTCGATCAGATCACGCTCGCCGGGTTCAAGCGAAGCTACAACTTCATCGAACGCAGTATTTTTTCCGGCCACCAACTCGCTCAGATCTTTCAGGCGAATGGCCTCCGCACTCTCTAATTGATCACTGGCCAGGCGATAGTCTTCGGCAAACTGTTCGAAAAAAACTCTCACCTGTTGGGCTAACTGGGAAAGCTGGTCAGGACTCAGTACCCGGCCTTCGTCAATGGCATTGAGGCCATCCACGGAAGCGCGAGACGCCTGATTTTCCGACGCGTCGCCAAGGCGATGACGAACGATACTGCGCACCCGGGGATTAGCCAGCCGATGCAGATCGGCTCGGTGTTTTTTGTCCTGAAGACCCTGGATCGCCTGTTCGGAGCCAGGCAGCAGGCGCAACTCGAATAACTGGTCGATCGTCCAACCGTTTTCCAGCAGAGACATGAGAAAACACCAGCGCGGTCCCACCGGTCGATCGAGGTTGACCTCGGTAGACCATTCAACGCCCGGTAATTCGTTTTCCAACCATTTGAGCACCGCACCGGGATTACTCGCCGTGTGCGCCACGATCATCTCGCCTGGAGAGGCAAAACAATCTACCTCCTCCCCGGGCAGAACCGCATCGCGAAGTGCCTGATCGTGCGACAACAGCAGAGCAGCATCGGGCGAGTTGGCAAAGGCTTCGGCCCAACGTGAAGGCCGGTGGTGTCTGGCGAGTTCCGCGTCGAATGCCTTACCCAGATGATCCCAGAAATAGCTCGCTTGAGTGTCGGTTTGTTCGGGACGTCCCATCTTCTGCAGCGGCGCACCATGTTCGTCCGACATGAGACTTTCCGTTTTTTCATCGACGAACAGTCTGCCGCCGGCAAACAGCACTACGCGCAGGTTTGTGGTGCGTTTGTCGTTGAGCGGAAGTCCATCATCAATCTCCACCTGCATGCGGCGGTTGAGCGCAGTCTGAAAAACAAACCGGTCACCGTGAATGGCCCGGTCCAGATGCCAGCGATACAGGTTGCGATGGCGTTTTGCAATCTGGTGGCTGCTGATGGCGCTATCGATTTTCTGCGGCGTGTTGGTTCCGCGCAGGTACCACATGCGCAACTGGTCAATATTACCGCTTCGGTCGCGAACGGAGACAACAGGATAGTGGCGATTGAGTTTTAGC
>JAPUJX010000124.1 GCA_027295975.1 Gammaproteobacteria bacterium | reverse complement strand
CACATGGATCTGGAGGGGGGAGTGGCGATCGTCACTGGCTCGTCATCGGGCGTTGGCGCAGCTTGTGCGCGTCAGCTTGAATTTCGCAACACTTGAGGCGCGTTGACGTTTACCGTTCGAATCGCAAGGAGCTGAGTGTTGACAAACCCGTACCCGCCAACGACGACGGTAGCCGTCATCAGGCTCCAGCCAGAAGCCTGGCGGGGTAGATCGAAGATCAGGTTAACCAGCTCCCAGGGTACCAGGAGCAGAAAAGCGATGAAGGAGAAACCGAGCCAGGTCAGCGCGAACGCCGAAAACAAGCGGGTGGTGGCGTTGGGGAACCACTCAAAGGCGAGTCGACCGGCAAGGGGACCAACCAGAATGACCAGGAGTGCGGCGGTTCGCGGGTGCCAGTCCGGGAACGTCATCCCCAGAATGCGCAGCACCGGATACATCAGCACGCCGAAATAGAAGGTTCCCACCACGGCGAAAGGCACCACTCTAGGCCAGCCGTAGTTCACAGGTCCCGCGCTGCCACCAGGCAGATCTCCGTTTGTCCGGATACATTACCGACGGGAGATTGCAGGGCGCTATGGGGGACAAAACACGCTTCCCCGGGAGCAAGAGAAAGTGCACCGACTCGAATGCCGCCGCCCAGTGCGATACATAACGCATAAGGAACCTGTTGCGGCAGGTTGAACCGGGCATTCGGGGTAAGCGTCAACCGGCAGACGTTGAAGTCGTCGAAGGAGGCGATTCGTTCGACTCCCGGACAGAGTTCGACAAAGTCGGGTTCAGCAGGCGCTTCCAGAGTCATCCTTTTGATGGCGATTTCGCTGTCCCAGTGTTCCTGAGTGAGAACCTTCTGGGGAAACGAGATGATGTGACGTTCAAAAACCGGGGTCTGGAATTCCACGACGCGCACCCCGTGTTGCAGGGAATGGGGCAGCCATGTGGGAACGGTCACCACGTCGCCAACCTTGAGAGGTTTGAGTTCGGTGAATTGTTCCATGGCGACACGTGCCTGGCGTTCCCGTTCTTCATCGACCTGCTCGCCCGAATCAATGGCGGTACGAATCTGCCGGTATTTCTGGACCGCGCGCAGGTATGCGGAACGGAACGCGTTATCGTCGCCGTACTCGCGGCGTTTCGCCTGGTTTGCGCCGAAACGGATACGACCCTCGCCGCCGGGCCAGGCGTTGGTATCCACGTGGGTGACGACATAAACCTCGCGTTTGTTCTCGTGAACCTCCAGGTACAGTTCTCCGAGCACCGGCTCTGGCCTGGGGTCCAGCACCTTCAGCAACACCACGGGTTCACCGCGGCAGAGCCTTTGTGGCGCCAATGCCAGGTAGTGGGATAAAGGCAGGCTGGCGCCGTTGTTGCCTACGATATGACTTTCCCCGCGCGCTTCGATACCCGAATGCCAGATCTCTCGACCCCAGGGTTTGGGGATGTACACCGGTTTGAGACGCAACGGCTCGTCCAGAGACACTTCGACGCCGTCGAGAATGGCAGTCAGTCGAGGTTTCCCCTCGGGGTGGGCGAACTCGTAACGTGCGGAAAGCGTCACCGTTCGCGGCGTTTCATCCCAGCTACGCTCGACTTCGATGCTGCGAGTCAGCGTGCCTGTGGGTTCCCCACTGCTCAGCCACTTTTCGAACGCCTGCTCCACGGCAGCATCACTTGGGGGGTAATTCAACAATATGTCCAGATCCGGCGAGTTTTTATGTGAGCGTACGATTATAGTGATTTCGAAACGTCAGCGAGGCCAGTCACAGAAAATGATTCCGACCCGGCAGGTTTGTGAACGGGCCCAGCTGTCTCGCGATCCCCGATTTGATGGACGGTTCTTCACCGCGGTGCTCACCACGGGTATTTACTGTCGACCCGTATGCCCCGCCAGGCGCCCTTCGGCAAAAAATGTGCGCTATTACCCGAGTGCAGCCGCTGCCCAGGAAGCCGGTTATCGGCCGTGCCTGCGATGCCGGCCTGAGACGGCCCGGCGACTGCCCGAATGGAGCATCAGCAGCGAGGTGGTGATCAAGGGGCTGCGGTTGATCGACGGGGGTTATCTCAACGACCACACCACCGTGGAACTGGCTGCCCGATTGAACATTTGCGCACGGCACATGAACCGTCTGTTTCACAGCGAACTTGGTGCGACCGCCCACACTCTTGCCAGGGTGCAACGGTTACATCTCGCCAAACGCCTGATTGACGAATCGACGCTGGGTTTCGCTGAGATCGCCATGCATGCCGGGTACGGCAGCGTTCGCCGTTTCAATTCCGAACTGAAATCCACCTTTAGCCGCTCACCCGGCGAGTTGCGCCGTGTGCGGACCGCCGCCCCGCTGGGAAAGGGATCCCTCAGCCTGCGGCTGCCGGTACGGTTGCCCTACAACCGCAACTGGGTTTTTGGTTTTCTGCGTAGGAGAACGCTTGCCGGCGTGGAATCGGTTGATGACCTCGAATACCGGCGCAAGCTCACTTCGAGTCCGGAAAACGGTACCCAGAGTTGGCTGACGGTGCGCTGGGCGAACGATGCACTCTGTGTCAGCGTCCCTGGCGACATAAAGGTCGATCTGGCCGACTGCCTGCGCAGAGTTCGCCGGGTGTTTGATCTGGACGCCGATTCCGAGGCCGTCGATGGGCAACTTGGCGGGGATGTTCTGCTCGGACCCTGGGTTGCCGGAGCGCCGGGTTTGCGTGTTCCCGGGGCATGGGACGGTTTCGAGACGGCGGTGCGGGCGATTCTCGGCCAGCAGGTGAGCGTAGCCCGGGCCACGGTGCTTGCCGCAAAACTCATCGATCGTTACGGAAACGGTTCTTTTCCGACGCCGGAGCGCCTGGCCACCGAGACCCCGGCGGAGATCGGCATGCCGGGCAATCGTGGCCGGGCGATCAGCGCCCTGGCACAAGCCGTTGCCAGCGGGCGGCTGCTATTGGACGAAAGCGTGGATAACGCATGGCTTCAATCCCGGCTCTGCGCTATTCCGGGGATTGGACCCTGGACGGCCGCGTATGCAGGTATGCGAATCGCGAAGGATCCGGATGCGTTTCCGGAAAGCGACTGGGTTGTCCTGAAGATGCTGGACGCGACGCCCCGTCAGGCAAGGCTCATGGCTCAGGCCTGGTCACCCTGGCGTGCCTACGCGGTTATGTATCTGTGGTGGGGGGCGGAGGAGAGACGCAAGATACAGGTAGCCGGGAAGGCCGCTGGCCTGGCCGGGTGAATGAATTGGCTGATCGGAGGAGTTGATGTTCTATACGTTTGTGGCGAGCCCGCTCGGTCAACTGCTGTTGGCTGGAGATGGCAGGAATTTGCAGGTCATCGGCTTCCCCGAGGGAAGCATGGCGCGTGGTGCTGATCCCGATTGGGAACGATACGACACCCCTTTCATGACCGCGAAACGCCAGTTGGAAGAGTATTTCGGCGGCAAAAGGCGCGAGTTCGAGTTGGACCTGGCGCCTGCAGGAACCCCATTCCAGCTCAGCGTGCTCGATGAACTCCTGAAGATTCCGTATGGGGAAACGTGCTCATATCGAGATATAGCCATCGCCATCGGTAATCCGAAGGCGGTGCGCGCGGTTGGCGGTGCCAACGGCAGCAACCCGATTCCCATCGTAATTCCCTGTCATCGAGTTGTTGGCAGCAATGGCTCGTTGACGGGATTCGGGGGTGGTCTCCCGGTGAAGCGGTTCTTACTGGATCTGGAATTCGGTCGGCCGGGTCTGTTTGCCACGGGATTTGCCGACTAGAATCGATTTGCCGCCCCCGAAGGGTTGGTGGTTTCGCTAATCTGTGAGCCAATCGTCTCCTCATCTGGGTGTAGGTAGCTATGATTGGAGGCCCTGCAGACTGGGGAAACTCGGATGAATCGAATATCGAACGTCGTGTTGCCGATCGTCTTGTTTGTGACTGTGTCCTTTCTTTGCGCGTGTGTCGAACTCAAACAAGCCGGCCGAACGGTTGGTCACACATCCAGGGATGTGGCTAGAGAGATCGGTCACGGATCTCGGGACGTAGTAAAGGAAATCGGCAGAGGTGCCAAACGCGTGGTGGCCAGTGTAGCTGAAGCCGAAGACGAATCTGAAGACGAAGAGCCCTGATCTCTGCTCGAAACCTTCGCGGAATTCCCTCGGCTCTGCGACTCCGCGAGGCCTCTTACCTTGTCCTCCAGGATGCCAGTCCAGCTGTTGGCCCGGTTGACCTGGCGAGTGCGAAAGCAACCAAACGGCTGGAGAAGTCGGGCAGCTTTAATGCCATGGTCAGTCACCGAGTGCGCTTGTCAGTTGCCGGGGATGTCGATGAGCAACTGATCGGCTGGTTGAAACGCGCGTATCAGAATGCCGGGTAGCCTTGAGCGCCCGAAGGAGTTTTGTCGATGAGTGTACAGGTGCCGGAACAAATTGAGTCGAACAGCCCAAGCCTTTCACCGTCCGGATGGGTTCAGGTCCACCGAATCATGCCTTCTTGTGCACAACTCGCAACGAGGCGGCCGCTGCGGTCGAAGAAACGGCCTTGTGCGAAGCCCCGCCCATGACCGGTCGCCCCAACGTGCTGATCAAAGAGCAGCCATTGGTCGGCTCGTGCCCTGCGGTGAAACCACATCGCATGATCGAGACTCGCGCCGTTCAGCTCCGGATCCTGCCAGCGCCGCCCGTGCGGCAACACGACGTGATCGATCAAAGTGGAATCGGATAAGTAGGCCAAGCCCGCGAAGTGTAACGCCCACTCATCGCTCAACTCCTCTGAGACACGCATCCACATGCGCTGCGGCTCGAGTACCGGTTCGCCGGGTTGCGCCGTGGGTGCGTTGATGTAGCGGATGTCCATGGGCCGCGATTCACCGTCCCAGTCCGCGGGCTCACCGTTTGAGCGGCTGAATTCGTTATAGGTTAGGGCGACTGTTTCAGGGGGTGGGGCATCAGGCATCCGGGCGCCGGCGTAGTCGTCACCTTGCTCGGGTACATGGAAGGACGCCATCATCCGAAAGAGTTCCTTGCCGTGCTGCGCCGCGCGGACGACCCGTGCGCTGAACGAACGGCCATCGCGGACCCGTTCGACCTCGAACTCGATGGGCGAATCCACGTCGCCGGGCCTTAAGAAATATGCGTGCAGTGAATGCACGTCGCGCCCCTCTTCCGTGGTTGACATCGCAGCGGCGAGCCCCTGTGCGAGGAACTGACCTCCATACATCCGACCGCTGCGCTCGGGGGCGGCCGGTGCTTGAAAAACGTCGCTCCTGACCGCGGACAAATCGATGAGTGAAGCGAACGCGCTCATCGGTCCTCAAGCCCGGTGGCGAAGCGTTCACTACCGCGTGCAAAAGCACCGCTCGCGTCGAGCAGTTGATTCAGATGCCGCCCGAGGGTCATGGAATCGCTGATAGGCATGTGTTGCGCAGCTCTGAAGGTTTCGACGGTTTGGCGAACCGCCAGCGGATCGAGCTCGAGAATACGACCGATGAATTCATCGCGAAGCTGATCGAGCTCTTCGATATCCTCGGCCAGGCGATTCACCAGACCCGCAATCACGAGACGTTCTGCCTCGATGAGTTCTCCGAACATCGCGAACTCCAGACCGAGGCGCGGAGGTGCCTTGTTGGCCAAAATGGGTGTGCAGACCGCTGCGGGAAAACCGTTTTGCATCTCCAACGCGCCGAACTTTGCGCCTCGATGGGTCAGCACGAAGTCACAACCCATCGCGAGTGTAAAGCCACCGGCAACAGCGAATCCGCGTACGACCGCTACCGATGGAACTTTCAATCGCTGCAAGACCGTGAAAATTTCACTCCACTGATCATGGTGCTCGAGAGCGCGTGGCAACTGAGTGTCTTTGGCTTCCTTGAGGTCGCGCCCGGCGCTGAATGTGTCACCAGCCCCCTGAATCACCAAACAACGTACCGCACGGTCTCTCTCAACCTCATGAAGCGACGACAGCAGCATGGCAACGGTTTGTCCGTCAAATGCATTCTTGCGGTGCGGTCGGTTGATGGTAACTGTGACGCACCCGTCTCGTTCGCTTTGCTCGATCATAGTGTTATCCGGTCAATGGTTGGTTTGATTGTCGTGTGGTGGCACTTGACGCCGCCCGGTGATTGCGGAACACGTGACTACGCTCGACCGTGTGATGGGCTCGGTGCAAGGCGAACTTCAGAGCTCACAGAAACAGAGCACCCGCAGTTCAATGTTACGCCGCGGTTCTCCCTTCGGATTTGGGTGCGCAAAAGCCGCGTGTGGGCACGCGTTACCTATCACGCCCTCGGAATCGAAAGATTTGATGACAAGCACATCGTCGGGTGTCATTCCCGGGTAGTAGTACCATCGCTGGTGTTCAGATGCGCTTACGCTGAACGTTTCGATGCCGATGTCGTGCCAGCTGTAGTTATCCGCCCCATAACCATATACGACGGTTTCCCGGAGGTCCTCAATCCGCACCGTGCGCGCATCGCACACAGCTAGAGGATGATCGTCGACGGAAGGGCTTAGTGGACGCCAGAAGTTGAGCGCGTAAACATGGCTTGCACGTTCAGGAACACGTTCACCATGTAATGCCAGGTACCGATCCCATGTCGTGTTGTCGGTGTAGTCCATGTGCACGCTGCTAATGTAACCGCCTCCGCGTTCAACGCCGGATTTTCTTTGCGAGCCATCTGTACCGCCGCCTGTATACTGCAGGCCGGGTTCACGAATGATGTGGTCGTAGGTAAAGGTGGTATGGGCGCCTGTGAGCTTTTGTGCGATTGTTTTGCATTCATCGTAGTAGGTTCCCATCACCAGATCGCAATCGTAGAAATTTGTTACGGCGCTTGGGCTTCGCACCAGTTCGAAACCACTGGAGTGCAAACCCGGGTCTGCATGCTCGCGTGCGTTCATCACTGCCACTTCGGTAGCTTCCACATTTGCGAAACCGTCGGAAGGCGAACGCAGGTCCACGTGGCGCACCGGTCCACCGGATTGTGAAGAGGGCAAAAAATGCAGTTGTGCATCGACGGCGGAGTTCATGACTGTTCTCCTATGAGCCGCTCAGGGCTGTTCCAGCAAATGGGGTACCGCTTCCTGGCCGCAGTCTGGTTTCAATGCTCATAGCTTGCAATACCG
>JAPUJX010000123.1 GCA_027295975.1 Gammaproteobacteria bacterium | reverse complement strand
AACGTAACCCTTTGTTTTTGTAGGCACGGCGCGATTCGCACTCGGACTGGCACCGTTCGCTGGACCGGGTGTGCTCCCGGAAACCGAACCTGCCTGGTTTGGACGCCAGAATGCGCCTGAGCGTCGAGGCGGTTTTCAGGTGGGATCAGGTTGACCGGAACACGACCAGCAAGGTGAAGATGACGCGCGACGCGCCCTCGTGAGCGGACGGATAATGGGTACGCAAGTGATATGTCATACCCATGAGGTGTAAGGCGAGGGTCACGTTCGAAAGCACATGAAAGATTACCTCGGGACGCGGCAACTCGACTGCAACGTACCCGATCAGAAAGCTGTACAGACCCTGCACCACAACCTCGAGCCACCTTGCCGCCGCTGGCACTGAAGCGCGACGCGCGTTCGAAAATCAGATAAACAACGATGCCGAGCAGCAGGATGAAGTAAGCACGGTATTGAAATACCGACCAGGCTTCCGGGTTTGCGACAATGAATCTGGAAGTGGCGTCCGACAGTTTCGGCAGCATGTACAACGTGACATAACCTGCCGCGATACCACCGATGAAGCCGATCCACAAATTCTCGTAACGTTCGAACCGCGCCTCGAACCAGCCGATCCACAGGTGTACGGAAGCGATGATCGACGCAAGCAGTCCGTAAACGAGCCAATGGCTTTCCAGGAACATGGTGATTCCATGGATGAGAGGGCAGGACCAATAGTGCCAAACTCCTATCGCGAACAATAGCTACAGTTATCAGGCGCTCTTCGCCGGAGACGCAGTGCCTCCACCGACAACGCTTACGCTGGAAAACCCCCTGCGGTCGGGGCCGACCTCGGTGCCGATCAGGACGTCGTGGGCGAAGACGCCCCCGTCTCGGACGCCGAAGTTTCGGACAGCATCTACTCGGCGAAGACGATCCGTGGACGGATGCGCCGGAACTGGGAATACTTGCAAAAGTATTTACTCAAGACACGTTCAACCTGCCCCAGGTGCGGGCGGGGCTGAAAGCGGCGCAACACGATGAGGTGGTGTTGGCCAACTACCAGGAAACGAAGATTCGCCACTTTCATCGCTTGCTGTCCCAGTGGATGGGTCGCGAAGGGTAGGTGTGCCTTCATCGGTGCACAATCCCCGATGGTGACCGATCAGTTGGTATCGGTTAATTCGCCGATCGCCTGCTCGATTACCGGACTCGGGTCTCCGGACTGCGCCCACACGGCCTTGAGGCGCCAGGTAATGCGCAGGTAGTGGACGTCTCGCGGAAGCAGGGTGCGGTCCTGGTATTGGGGATACTTCCCAAGCAACAGCTTCTCGAGTACCCGGGCTTTGGCTACATCGGGAACGAAAAGCTCGGCTTCGCCGTCCAGACGCACCCACCACAGGCGTTGCCAGTTGGGGTGGTAATCGTCGAGCAGGACGGTGACGGTGGAATTCTCTTCGATGTTACGCAGCCGTTTGAGCGGGGTGCCGCGTTTTAGTTTTCCGTCAATCGGAGAATAGAGGTGCGCGCCCTCGACGATAAAAACGATGGGTACGGCGTGTGGCGCTCCGCTGCCGGAAACCGTCGCGAGCCGGGCAACCGGCCAGGAATTCATGAGCCTGCGCAGTAGTGGGTCGTCGATTTTCACGAGTCCGGGTTTCCGCCGGGTGTTTGTCTTCGGTAAGTACGGATGGGTGATAAACCCTTTCGGGATTTCACCCGAGTTTACTCTTTCTAAAAACGGCTGTTCCGGGTGTGTGCCGAAAAAACTCTCCGAGACCAACTCCACGTCTACGCAGAGCGGGCAAAATCGATTACCCTAGACGCGCGTTAAGAACTGCACGTTCCAATCCCTCGAGGAGAGATGACCCGGAATGAGCTTTGACTTAGGTAATAGCTTGGGTAATGGCTTTGGTAATGGCGTTGGCATCGGCATCGATGAAGCTGCCGCGGTAGTTGTCGGCGAAAGTCAGAATCTCTGGCCTTTCCTGTTATATGGTATTTCGGTTGTGGGGCTGTTGGCGGCGACCCTCGTCGCGGCCTGGTTCTGGGGTGCGCGCACCCGCCACACCGACAGCACGGATGTGCCATTCGAATCGGGGGTAATCCCCGTGGGAAGCGCCGATCAGACCCGGCTTTCCATCGAGTTCTACCTCATCGCGATGTTCTTCGTCATCTTCGATCTGGAGACTATTTTCATATTTGCCTGGGCGGTGGCGTTTTTTGAACTCGGCTGGCAGGGTTACTTCGGCGCCGCTGCTTTTATTGTCATTCTTCTTGCTGCACTCGTTTACGAATGGCGTACCGGGGCCCTGGATTGGGGCGTTTTGCGGCGCCGATCGCGTCGCGATTATTCTATTGCTGGAGAAACGACAACTTGAGTGGGACGGGACACTAAATGCAGTGGCGATTGATCAAAACCGAACCCGGCGCGCTCATGGAAGAGGTGGACGCCGCATACGAAGAGGATGTGGCTAAGAGCGTGCTGGTCGGCAAGCTCGAAGATCTGGTTGCCTGGGGACGGGCACATTCGTTGTGGCCGTTCAACTTTGGCCTCTCCTGTTGTTATGTGGAGTTCGCAACTGCCCTGACGCCGCGCCATGACCTAGCACGTTTTGGCTCCGAGATCATGCGGGCAACGCCGCGCCAGGCTGATCTCCTCATCGTTACCGGCACTGTGTTTCGCAAAATGGGCCCCGTAGTGCAACACCTGTATGAACAGCTGCTGGCACCTCGCTGGGTAATATCCATGGGTTCGTGTGCCAACTCGGGCGGTATGTATGACATTTACAG
>JAPUJX010000122.1 GCA_027295975.1 Gammaproteobacteria bacterium | reverse complement strand
CCGGCATAGGCTTATGTCATTCTGAGCAAGGCGAAGAATCTCAGGACTGCAATCATAAAGCCAACAAGAGATTCTTCACTCCGCTGCGCTCCGTTCAGAATGACAAGAACGAATCGTCTCACTTCTAACTGAAAATGGTATTATTCCTTTATTTTACCCGAAAGTCAGGTCCGCATCAACATACACTTCTGCAAAATGCCAGTGAGGTCAGACATATGTTGGCCGCTATTCCTCCAACACCGGCCGATTCAATCGCGTATGATATGGCGGCTCCATGACCGCTCGCTGCCTTTCATTCGCCCATTCCGGTACCGGATACGCGGGGACATAAGCCAAATTTCCCGCCGTATAGCGCATCAGAATCGAACGGCGCGGGTGATCGGCCGTCCACGGCAGCGTTCCATGCGTCACCGCTTCCGTAAAGATGACGACATCTCCGGCTTTGCATACAATCTGGCGAACGTGCTCCTGATACTTCTCATAGCGCCGCATCTCCTGGGGACAGGAGAAGTTACTTTTGTGGCTGCCCGGAATGACGATGAGTCCACCGTCGCCTGGATTCACATCGGTAAGCTGGAAGGTCGCAACGGTCAGTCCACAATGCATCCGACCGTCACGGAAAATGTAATACTGGTTGGGATCAAAACCCGGCCCTGAAGAACCATGGAAGATAAAGCCCTCCGCCCCTTTGGTCATCGAAAGCAGGAACATCTGATGATCCATCCGAAAGCCCTTACCGAGAATCTCATTAAGATAAGGAACGATTGTCGGGTGAACCAGCATTTCCCGAAAAGGAAGACACCACGGTTCTTCCCAATTGAGCATCCCGCCTAATTGGCCGCGTCCGTGATCGCCGGTGAGGGCAGAAGAACCCCCATCCAGGCGCTGTTCGCGCGGGCGGACGCGGGCCAGGTCTTGATGATGATCGATCGCTTCGTTTGCCAGGGCGACCTCTTCCGGCGTGAGGACATTCTCGATGACGAGATAGCCGTTCAGGTCAAACAGGTATTTTTCGTTATCGTTCATAAATCCGTATTCTCCTCTTTGTAATGGGTTGATTGTCAGTCTCTATCTTTAGCGCATCAATAGCGATTGTCCCGGGTGGTGATGGGACACCACCGGGCGGCGAAAAGTGCGTCCACAAGCGCATCTTGTGCGGTGGGCGTACCGATAGGCCTCAGCGCAGATGCCGCATAAAAGCGATTGTACCGGTCTTCGTCGTCCAATGCTGAGACCAACGCCGGTATTGCCTTTTCTGCACATTGACCGAACTTCGCCAGGGTGATTGCCGCGTTACGACGAACCCGGTAATCGGCATCCCCCAACCCCTCGATCAATAACGGTATCGCATCTGGCGAGGAAGGAACAATGACGCCAAGCGCCTCAATGGCATTGCGGCGTACCCACCAGTGTTCATCGTTGAATCGCTCCATCAAAGCGCGCACCGCCGCTTTCGCCGGGGGACCGATCTTCATCAGGACATCAACGGCCATCGCACGTATCCACCAATGCGCATGATCTAATACGCTGACCAGCGCGGGTACGGCGGGGGAACCAACAACCGAAAGCGCTTGTGCGGCATAGCCCGCGGTCGGATTGGTGCCGTGCGCATTATCCGGCGTTTTGGCGGTCGTTTCCGCAATCGCTGTAAGGGTTTCCTCACACATCGCATCGATCAACACAGGAACAACAGATTCACCTATATTTCCCAGCGCATACGCTGCGTTGAGGCGAACGGTTTCCGACTCGTCATGCAAGGCTTCCACCAGGTTCGGTGCCGCATCTTTTGCTACCATCCCCATCGCCCCCAATGCAGCGGCAGCCTCTCCACGAACCTTCTCATCTCCGTCCCTCAATGCAGCTTTGAGATGGGCAAGTTCGCCGTTTTGCGCCGGCTGGGAAATCTCCACGTCTGTCCCAGGCAATGATGTGCTACCGCACAGCCAGTTCCAGACATCCATCGATACGGCCGGATTCGCATCATTGGCGACCGGCTGCCACACACGATTTTCGTGGTTCCAGGAGGGCGCTTGCGGATGCTGCATTCGCGCAAATTGAAACTTGAGCATGTACCGTTTCCTGGTACTTCTGTTCGGCGTCGCCCGGTGCCACGAATCAAAATGGACAAGCATCACGGTGCCCGCTTCACCACAAAGCGGTAACGCTTGCTCGCTGGCGTGTTGGGGGTCGGTGTGACTGACGGTCTTGTAAGCCTGTTTGCGAGGGAGAATCGCCGTCGGCCCCATGTCCTCGGTTGTATCCTGCGGATAATAGAACGCCATGACCCAGTGGAAGCGTGGGTGGCGGATATTGTGGTCGAACACATAACAATCCTTGTGCCAGTGCTGTCCCTTGCCCCCGGGGGGATTGAGATGGCAGTGGCGGTGCGGGTTCATGATGTAACCTTCGCCCAGAAGGCTGGTCAAGGCACCACGCACGGCGGGGTAATCGAAGACCTTCTGGAGCTGGGGGATGCGCGGCAGGATGTTATTGCCGATGTTGCCTTCATGTTCAAACACGGTTTCGATTTCCTGATAGATGCGATCGTGAAATTCAGGCGGATAATCGGCTCGAACCGTGATATAACCATCGACGATGAATTGCTGCATCTGGGCATCGTCGAGAAGAAATGCGCTATCAATCATCTTTTTTCCTTTCTTTATCTAACCGTAACCGTTCAGGAGGTGGTTCGTAGTTAGGCACGAAACGTCTAAAAAGACTGAAAAACGCCACACCCTCAGGCGGGCGCAAGCTTCCGCTTCGATTCCGCGATCAACGACCTCAAAAAAGAAAACCCCGAAGTGGAGTGCCATAGATCTCCCGTTGCCCTCGCTTCGTGGCTAACTACAAGCAGAAATCGACTCATGACCTGAACGGTTACCCAGATACAAGCGCATTTTTCAGGGGGCGAACATGCCGGCAACTCCCCCGGTGTGTGAAGCCCGGACAGTCACAGGTGATGT
>JAPUJX010000121.1 GCA_027295975.1 Gammaproteobacteria bacterium | reverse complement strand
TCGCCGATTGTTCGAGTGGCGTGTTCGAGAGATTGAAGGTTACCGACACCTGACCGGGGTTGGGCGGTGCGGCGGGTGGCGGCGCTGCATTGATGGTAATTCGCACCATATAGTCCGGCGTCAGGCTGAGGTTCTGCCCGTCGAATAGACGATAGGCAAATTCCACTTCACCCGTAAAGTTGATTGGCGGCGTGTAGACGAATTCACCGGTAACGCTATCGAAATTCAGCGTGCCGGCGATGGGGAGCAGAATCAGGGTTGCCGAGAGTGGCGAACCCACTTCGTTGCCTAAGGGGTCGAGGAGTTTGCCATCTACATCGTACGCGCCGGTAAAAACCCCCTGGGACGCGGGTACCGTCAACACGCCGTTTTCCAGCATGTTGAAGGTTCGCTCCTGGATGCCCAGCGGGGGATCGTTCACAGCCAACACGTTTACCATTACGGTCGCCGTGCTGGTGTCACCATCGCTGTCAGTGATCGTGTAAGTAAAGTAGTCGACACCAAAATAATCGGGCTTCGGTTCGTATTCGATAGAAGATCCACTAATTCTGATAACAGCGTTAGGGCCACTGATCGGATCACCGAAGGGATCTATCACGGTCGTTGGTGTGCTTTCGCTGAAACCACCAACTCCTGCAGCCGTAATTGTTGTCGGCTCTTCTGCCAGATAGTCGTTGACCAGAACCGGAATCGTCAGAAAAGGGTCGTCCTCATTCATGAAGGCGACGTCATCGACGGCCAGCGGCAAATCGTTTACCGAGGTTACTGTTATCGTGAAGGTGTCCGAAACGGCTGCTCCGGCTGTATCCCGCGCATCAACTCTGATGTCTGCGGTTCCGAACATATCGAGCGCAAGAGAGAGTGTGAGCGTCGTGCCCGAAAAAGACTGGACGTCGAAGAGCGCAGCATTGGTATTCGCTCCAACGCTCAGCGTCAGCATATCGCCGTCGGTTGCGATATCTACATCGCCGAACACGCCAGCAAAATCTAGCGCAAGGTCCGGCCCATCTTCAAAGGTCTCCACATCCGCAAACGGGCTGATAACAACCGGCGCATCGTTCACGGAATCGACCATCACGTTGACCGTCGTATCGACAAACAAGCCTTCGGAATCCGTGGCTAACACCGTCACGGTAGCGGAACCATTCTGGTCAGGTAGTAGAGTAACGTTGAGAGTCGAACCTGCCATGGTTGCAGTACCGATCACGCTGCCGGTAAAACTCGTTACGGTCAGGGTCAACACGTCTCCGTTTGTCGCTATGTCAACATCGGTGAATACGCCTGCCAAACTGGTGCTGCTGCCAGTGTCCTCATCCACGGTAATGTCAGATGCTGCGGCCACCACGGTCGGCGGGTCGTTAACCGGGGTTACCGTCACATCGACCGTGGTTTCAACGAACAAATTCTCAGAATCAGTCGCTCGCACAGTGACCGTAGCGGCTCCGTTCTGATCCGGGAGAAGCGCAATGTACAGATCAAACCCCGACATCGACGCGGTCTCGATCACTGCACCGGTGAAACTTTCCACCGACAACGTCAGCGAATCACCGTTGGTCGCGATATCCACATCACCGAATACACTACTAAGATCCAGTGCAAGGTCCGGCGCGTCTTCAAACGTAGTTACGTCCGCAATTGGGCTGGCGACAAACGGTACATCGTTTACCTCGTCAACGGTCAAATCGACCGTGCTCTCGACAAATAGCCCCCCCGAGTCCGTAGCTCGCACAATCACCGTCGCGTCACCGTTCTGGTCTGGGAGCAACGTAACGTTGAGAGTGGCACCTGCCATTGTTGCGGTATCGATCACGCTACCCGTGAAACTCGTCACAGTCAGTGTCAGCACATCTCCGTTGGTCGCGATATCAACATCGTCGAACACGCCAGCAAAACTGGTGCTCGCGCCATCGTCCTCGTCCACCGTCATGTCAGCCGCTGCACCCACCACGGTTGGCACGTCGTTTACGGCGGATACCGTCACATTGATGGTCGTCTCGACAAATAGATCCTCGGAGTCCGTGGCTCTCACGGTGACCGTGGCAGCACCGTTCTGATCGGAGAGAAAGGTTAGGTCGAGGCTGGCACCCGACATCTCAGCACTATCGATAACAGAACCCGTAATGCCTTCAACCGTCAAAGTCAGAGAGTCACCATCCGTAACAATGTCCACATCGTCGAAGGTGCCAGACAAATCGAGGCTGACGGGCGTACCTTCAAGGGTAACCAGAACCGGCACGGGGCCGACCACGGATGGGGCATCGTTCACCGGCACCACGGTCAGCGTAAACGTAAACGTGGCTGTTTCACCATTGGTGTCTCGCGCCTCCCATACAAAAACCTCTACTCCATGAGCATTGGCGATCGGATTGAACGTAACAAGACCGGTAACCGGATCTAAATCAGTGTTCGTAACCAGAGACGGTACTGGACTTAATTGACTGAAAGTCATCGTGTCGCCTTCCGGATCCATGAATATGAATGCAAGGTCGCCTAACATGACGTCGAAGTCTTCAACGAACGAGTTACTGGACACAGGAGGGGCTGCAATCGGAGGAAGTCCCCAGACAGGAGACGCCAATCCGAAGGCAGCAAGTAGTAAAGCAGACGCCATACTCGATTTAACGTGGGTAATACTTTTCATCTTGAACGTCTCCTGCACAAGCAGCACTTGCGCGAATGCGAGATGGTTTTGTTAATCCAATATTCTTCCGTAGGCACTTTGTAGCAGTACACGTGAATTCGCCGAGCCCCCCACACCGCGGGCGGTTACTCTGAAGATCTCGATGCGATCAGTCGCAGACGATGCATAGGGATCTTCGATGAGATAGGCGTTGTCTGCGCGGATGACCGATGCGGCGTGTTCGATGATGAAACGTGGCTGTTCAGCCACACCGGCAACCACGGTAGCCGCGACAACGCTGTTGGCTCCCGTCCACACATTGGCCACATCCCATCGAGCCGGATCTCCCAGGTCTGCGACCGTCCATAACCCATTGTTTCCGGTATTCGTGAAGTCCACGATCGACGTAACGCCGTCCAGGAAATCTTCGGCGTCCCGTAGTGCCGACTCGGCCGACTGAAAAGCCAACAGGCTGTCGTGGTCGTTGCGTGCCATGCGTACGTCCAGAATCGTCGTCTGAACGGCCGATACACCCAGTATCGTCAGTATCAGCAACATCACGAGACTGATGAACAGAACCACACCGCCGTTGCGGGAAGGGCAACCGAAAGGACGGGTCAGTCTAAGGGGGTTACGTGTGATGGTTATGCCTCCGGTTGCGTGTTGCGAACCAAAATCGTCTGGGAGAACGTCCGTCTCAACAACTGGCCGTCGTCAGTAACAGCCTCCACACTGTTTACGGTGACAGTGGAGCGAACGCTGACAATCTGGTCTGGATCGGGGACGTCGTCGAAATCTACATATTGATTGGCGTTCGAGATTCCGTCGGTCAGCGTGGTATCAATACCGTAATGCATCTCCAGATCTTCGACCCCTTGCACGAGTTCGACCGGGGCGCCAATGCCTTCTTTCAGCCACAGGGCAGCGGGAACGACTCCCTGACTATTAGCCTCGGTGCTCGGCGCGATGAAGAAGATAGTGGTTCGGACTACACCAACACTCGCTTCTTCACCATACGAATGGCCAAGAAAAGACAGGGTCGCGGGAACGCTTCCTATGGGACCATCAACTACATCGCTGTTTTCATAAAACGATCCGGTCGCGGCGGTCGCATGCAACAGCGTGGCTTGATTCCCGGCGACGTTCAGCCCCGTCACACGAATCATCGCACCCTGCTCACAGTCGGAGATAAGCACCACATCGCCGACACCAAAGCCCGGGTCTCCCCCGGGCGCAGAGACAACTGGATCGCCATCGGGTTGCAAAACGGTCATGAGACGTTGCCCGGGATACTGCACCGTGCGGAACACCACCACGTCGGTTCCTGATGTGATGAGACTGGTGTCAATTCCATTGCCTGGCGTGTGAACGTTCAAATCCACACCACCTTCGCTTCGCGGTAAAGCGGTGAGCGGCGGTGTCCACGTGCCGTTGTCGTTACCTTCGAACCCTTCCACGTTCTGCGTGAGATTGAACTCCGGAATCAATTCCCAGGTTCCGCGCAAACCACGTACGATGTTTTCCATCTCCGGCGCGCACCCTATGTGACCGGCGTTGCGTGATGCGCGCGAGATGAAATCCAACGCATACCGAGCGCTTTCCTGCATGCGCGACTGGCCGCTGACCAGGTTGTAAGTTCGGGAACTGTCGACAAAAAGCTGAACGATACCGGCGACAACGATGAGACCCATCGTCATGGCGAGCATCAGCTCGACGAGAGAAAAACCGGTGCGCTTTTTTGCATACGTTGGATTAGGAAAAGATGGGTTCATTACTTCGTCGTCATTCAAGCGCGGCTGGTAACAACGACGGTCTGAATTGCGTTGTTCGCTCCCGTCCACTGAACGGTGATCGTAATCAAGCCGGTTCCACCATCTACGCTGATCGTCCCGTCGCCCAACGGTAAACCTGGCTGATCCGTTTCGAGTGGGATGACAAGGCCTGCGCGCAAAGCCTGGCAGGTATTCTCATCGTGGAACGCCCCGAGAGAGCACTTCCAGACGGCCTGGTCGAAAGCCACCATATTTACCGCGCTGCAGTTACCCGCATAACAGTCGTTGGTGTTCGGCGGAACATCGGTCATGTCCAACCCGCCGTACGGCTGACCTACGGGCGTTCCAAGAGGATTAGCCCTGATCCGATCCAGCATGTCGTACGCCAGATGAACGGCTTCGGCACGGTGCAAAGCACCGCGATTGTTCTGCAGGCTCGCCAACTGCAAAGCGGTGATACCCAGAATTCCAATCGCCATCACGAGAACGGCGACCAGCAATTCAATCATTGAAAAACCTTTCACCTGTCGCATGATTAATCTCATCAAGGATTGCAGATGATCTGGTTTGTACTGACACGCCCGATCCTGTTGATTGCGGCGCTGCGACCAGGATCGGTGACGCCGTCTGTACTGCACAATTGCAGGCTGCCGCCGCTACCCAGCGTCAACAGACCGCGGGAGTTGAAACTCAACGTACCCTGGTTATCAAATCCGGCACCGATCGCATCTACCGTCATGTCCGTATGCGGACCGAACAGCCGGAGCACAGCACCCGTACAGTCGCCGGGATTTCCAACCACAATGCAATACCCGGGACCCCATTCGTTGTCGGTGTCGGTGGCATCAACGGCTTGGACGCTCACCAGAGTACGCAACTTCACCGCTTCACTCCGCGTGTAGGCGATCGCGAGCACAAAATCGTTGACCTTGCTGGTCATCGTGCGTTGACTGATAAAGTTGTTGAAAGCCGGTAGCGCAAGGCCCAGCAACACCGCTGCAATGGCCAGGGTGACCATCAGCTCGATCACGGTAAATCCAGTTCTTCTTGATTTGTTTGTCATCCGGTCCCTCAAAATTCGCGCGCCTCTAGTTAATGGTAGTCAAGATTTTCGGAGGCAAACGGGTAATTCAGGTGAGGCGTAGTCAGTCGTGACGCACCCGAATATCTGCAGGATACGAGTCAATTGTTTGACACCGCCGTCGTGAGCATGCGGTTTCACTGGGTTGGTTCTGGCAATCCCAGAACCACCATGTTACTAAGTGCGATTAAGTCCTAACTTAAGCGAGTGGTCATGGCGACTAACCGAAGAGTATTCCTGAGCAATACGGTGACGGGCACGGCACTGCTGACCATGCCCGCATTCTTATCGGGCTGCGGTGTTGACCCGGCGACAACGGTTAGCACGGCAACCCCCGCGAACCCGTTTCTCGAATGGTTTGCCGTGGATGAGGCAATACTTGCCCGGGTGATGAGCGAGCTGACCGCAAACGGGGCGGATACGGCGGAGCTGTATTTTCAGCACACTCGCACCACCAACCTCAGGATGGAAGATAGCCTCGTCAATCGGGCTAATACCAATATCCAGCAGGGTGTTGGATTGCGGGTAGTCGTGGGCGATCAGACCGGTTATGCCTTCAGCGAAGATCTGACCCTGCCTTCGATGCTGGCCGCGGCGAGAACCGCGGCAACGATAGCAAAAAGCGGCAAAGTGACCGTACCTCAGGCTTTTAACCCGCTCGGAACGGGTGACCTCTACACCGTCCGTGTGCCGTGGACGGATGTGGGAATAGATCAAAAGCTGCCGCTTCTGCGGCAAGTCGATAAGCTCGCGCGGTCGTCCGATCCGAGGGTCAAAAAAGTGTCGGTCGGCTGGATGGACTCGGATGATCGAGTGTTGATTGCAACGCTTGACGGACAGTTGATTGTGGATCATCGGCCCATGACCCGTCTCAGTGCTTCCGTCACCGCAACCAGAAATGGTGCTTCGCAATCCGGGTCCGCCAACATCGCCGCGCGCAACGATTTCGACTGGTATACCAGCGAGCGCATGGCCGAGATGGTGAAGTTGGCTGTGGCTCGCACGATGATCCAGTTCGACGCCGTGCGCCCACCGGCAGGTGAGATGCCGGTAATACTGGCGGCGGGCCCGAGCGGCATCCTCCTGCACGAAGCCATCGGCCATGGCATGGAAGCGGACTTCAACCGCAAAGGCCGCAGCATTTACTCCGACATGATCGGCAAGAAAGTG
>JAPUJX010000120.1 GCA_027295975.1 Gammaproteobacteria bacterium | reverse complement strand
TGATGGGTGCGATACGCTGGCAGTTCAGAATCAACCGATCGTCGCCGAGGGCCTTCTCGAGCTCGGTAACCCATTTCATTGCTCCGTGTCGGCGCAACATGGCGGTGTCACCAATCTCGTATTCCTGCAGACGGTTGCGTCCGGCATCTTTGGCGGCGTAACAGGCCTCATCCGCGAACTGCATGGCGTTATCCACGCTATCCATAGTTTCATCCAGGAACACAAGGCCCATACTCGCGGACATCGTGTACGCGCGTCCGTCCCACTCGAAGCGCAGTTCACGAATCGCTTTCAGTAGTTTTTCGGCCAGATCTCGAGCTTCAACGGATTCCACATCCTCAACCAGCACGCCGTATTCATCACCCCCCAGGCGGGCGAGTTGCGCAGTCTTGTCCGCCAAGTTCTCCGTCAACGTATCCGCGACGACCTTCAGCAGTTCATCTCCCGCCGAGTGCCCGCTGGTGTTGTTGACGATCTTGAACTGATCCAGATCCAGATACAGAATCGCGTGCTGGATTTTTTTGACCTTCGCATCCTGAATGGCATTCTCGACGAAGCGCTCGAACTCCTTGCGATTCAAAAGTTGGGTGAGATCGTCGTGGCTCGCTTGATAGGTGAGTTGGTTGTGCATGTTTTCGAGCATGCGCTGGGACGCCCTCTCCATGAGCGGAAGGTCGTAATCGTCAAGCAACGTGATTTGACCCGCATGTAACCCATCAGCCATATCCTGCAAGGTGAGCTCCCGGGTCTTGATGCCTTTGCGGTTCACGAGAACGAAGGAGCCGGAGTCATCCCCTATATACGCCACGGTTAGGATCAGCGGTCGACCTTCCCGATCACTAGCGGCGAGCCATTCGCCAATCTGTATGCGCCGTGCTCGATCAACCGCATTCGACCAGCTCTGTCGAACTTCCTCATCCTCACTCTCGATCACCGGGTCGGTTTCAGGAAGCAAACCCTCGAGACCCAGCGCACCCGGCACGCCCCTTGGCTCGATTCGGGTTGTGGTAACCGGTAATTTGCGGCCGGTGGTATCGCCAACGAGCGCCGAGGAGAGACTCATGATGAGCGGTGTGCGTTTGCTGGGGTCGAACGAGATATTGTCGAGACCGTCGACAACCCGTTTCAGCAGTTGCTCAGGGTCGATGTAGGCATCGTCACCGGGCTGGACCTCCCCGTTCAACTGAGCCCAGATCTGATCAATGGTCGCCAGTTGCTCGTGCCATTCGCTGCTGTCGACTCCGCTGCGCAAGTGAGTGTGCACCATCAGGTTGCGCCAACCGGGATTGAGCAGCATCAAAAGAAGATCCGGAACTTCTTTGCCGCCGAGCCGGCCTCCCATTTCGTCGAGCACGGCTCGCCTCGCCCGAGACAACTTCTGCCGGCCTTCGCTGGTGCGAACGGTACGCTCAACATTACCCCGATATGTGCGCGTCTGTTTGTCTATCAACGGATTGAGCTCTCCGACCACTTCGGAGAAGACTTCCGGGTTATCGTCGAACTCGTGAACGACTTTCTGGAGCAGTTCGTCTACCCGACGGCCTACATCCCGGTCGATGCCGTCGCGGGCGTCGCGGGCGTTCCCCAATCGGGCCAACTGGTTCAACATCTGCACCGCGCTGTGGGGGCGCTCCGGGGTGTGGCGCAGGAATTCCGGATCGCGTGCTGCCAGCTTGTTCAAAGTAACTTCCAGACGCTGCACCCAGTCGCGAATGCCTTCGGTGAGGAAGCTGTCTTCCTGGATGGAATCCACGAGATTTTCCATCACATCGAGGGTGTCGTAGTCCTCTTCAGCAAAGGCTTTCTGATCGCCAAATTGACCTTTCAATATTTCGATCAACCGCGGCTTCAGGCGGCGGTCGCTCAACGGGGCATCGCCAAGTTCCGTTTCGATCCGCGAGATCGCCTGCATGATGTCGTTGCTATTGAACATCTCGCCGATATCGGCATCGGGAGCGGCGAGCATGTCGTCGCGTCTACGACCGAGCTTCTCCTGCGTTCGCCTTTTCAAGCCCAATATGTTGCGAGCATTGCCGAAAAGCTCGCGTGTTTCGCTAACTGGCTCGTCGAATGGATTGTGATCTACCCGTGGCTGGGTCGCTATGCCGTCTGCCGCCATGGCGGCCTCGCGCACGGAGCTCTCCATCTCCTCGTAGGCCTCGGGCTCCACCCGCACACCGGAAGGGGTACGCTGAACGGAGTTGCGCTGCAACGATTCGCTGAGTTCCTCCACGGAGGGAAACAGCTTGCTCTCTTGTAACAACTGGTCCAACGCACTGTACAGATTACCCAACATGGGAATCAACACGTTTTCGAAGCAGAGATAAATGTCTTGCTTAACCTGCCGGCGGAAATCCAACTCCTTCAACGCATCGTCGAACGACCACGAGATCACGGCAGGACCAACGGGTACGATGTCTTTGTGGGTCCAGGGTCTCGCGACCAGACCCAACCTCGCCCGGAGACCCAACAAATCATCGGAGTAACGGTTTTCTGCCTTCGCGATCACTTCGGCAACGGCCAACCATTCTTCAAACTGGTCCGTATCGACAATTTCGAGCTTTGTTGTGTTCCCTGTTTCCCGCCTGCGGCGTCTTTCCAGAATATTCTCGAGATCGGAAACATTGTCTATCTGGCGCAGCACTTCCCCGATGAAGCTCGAACTGATGACGTCGCGGTTTTTCTCCAGAACATCAAGTCCCTCGAAATACATCATCTGTACCGCATTAGTCCCTGCATCGCGCGCTTTGCGCAAGAGTTCGGTATCTGCAGTTTCGAAGAATTGTTTGTTGACGTGGTCCATCGCCCGCCTTACGACTCGACGCAGCTGAGCAAGGATCTCCGTGGCGTCTTTTTCGTCGATGCGCTTGTCACGGAATTGTTTCTCCGAAAAGTCCCCGTCGCCATCCGTGGGGGGTTCGGCGGTCGCCGCCTTGTCGGGTTGTTTGTTTTCAACTTGCTTTTGCGGCGCCGCAGTTTCGTTTTCCCGGTTTTCCACCAAACCGGCAGCCGAGTGCGACAACATTCCCGAGGCAATCGCGAACTCGATCAGGCAATCAAATGCATCGTCCGCCAACCCTTTCTCGAACACCACACCCATGCCGTTCCCTGAATCGAGAATCCGGGCAATCCTGGCGTGGGTGCGAAAGTGTCGTTGTCCGGTAGGGGTCGCTACGGCGAAGTGTAAAGCAACGGGGTCATTGCGAAGG
>JAPUJX010000012.1 GCA_027295975.1 Gammaproteobacteria bacterium | reverse complement strand
GCAGGGTTGGGCGGACCCCGAGCGGCTCTATGTCACAGGTGGTAGTGGTGGCGGCATTCTGACCGCGTGGATCGTCACCCAAACCAACCGTTTCCGCGCAGCGGTGTCTGCGAAACCGGTAATCAACTGGTACTCCTTCGTACTCACCTCCGACAACTACAACTTCTATTACCGCTACTGGTTTCCGGATCTTCCCTGGAGGGCTACCGACCACTACCTTAGTCGTTCACCCCTGCATTTTATCGATCAGGTCAGCACGCCAACGATGCTGTTGAGCGTCGAACGAGACTACCGCACACCCATATCGGAGGCTGAACAGTTCTATCAGGCGTTGAAGCTGAAAAAAATCGCTACGGCCCTCGTGCGGGTACCCGATGCATCACACAGCATCGCAGCACGCCCGAGCCATCTGATTGCCAAAACGGCTCATATTTTAGCCTGGTTCAGCCGTTACGATAATGCCCAGACAAGCGCGGAAGCGGAGCCCGATTAGCGGTTTCCAGCGAAAAACAGTGGCCCAAACCAGTATTCGAGCGACAACGGTTTCTGCCATACTAACGGCCTGTCATCGATGGGGGGGAGCCATGAAACAAACACTCGTGTTGTTCGTATTGTTTGCCGTGTCGATACCCGTTCATTCCGCCTCAGACATGGAGATGTGGGGATGCGCGCCGTTGGGCGAACGTCGTACTTTGCTCTATGTTATCGATCGCGGCTCGCGGAGCTACGTTAAGATCGGGGGCCAACGAGCCAACGCACGAGTCACCACGGAAGAGTCTGTCAAACGCTGGTCCTGGGGAAACAACGCAATCGCGCTCTCAACCAAGACAAGCAGAGCGGACTATTTCGAAAGCGGCACCCTCAAAGCCAAGTTCCAATGCAAACGGGTAAATCGTTGACGCCGGAAAACATTCGAGAAAAAGAGAGGCAGTGACATGGCCGAAAAACTCAATACCGGGGATACGTTTCCGGAGCTGAATCTCAGTATAGCGGGAGGCGGCAGCGTGAGGCTCCCCACGGACATCGAAACACCCTATGCCCTGGTGCTGTTTTACCGTGGCCATTGGTGACCTTTCTGCCGCCGACTGTTAGCCGGCTATGAAAAACTGCTCGAGGAGTATCGAAATCTTGGTGTATCCATCTTCGCCGGCACCGTGGATTCCGAAGAAAAGACCGCCGCGGTAGCAGGCGAGTTGAGCTTTCCCGTTGCCCACGGCATGACGCGGGAACAGGGTGACGCCGTGGGGGCCTGGTGGGACGAGCGCCGGGACCATATACAGCCATCGGAGTTTCTCCTGACCGGCAGCGGCCGGGTGATGACCTCAACCTACAGTAATTCGCCCGTGGGCCGCATGGACCCGGAAGAAACACTGATGCTGGTCAAATTCCTGGCCTCACGCCGTAAGAAGACACAATAGCTTTCACCGGGCTTCGCCAGACTGAATCGTCGTTCGCAACGCGGCACATTCACTTTCCGCCTGGTGCGCCTCCCGGAGGAATCTGAGGGCCGTGCTGCTCAGCCGCTCCGGCGCTTCGAGATGGGCGGCCATCCTGGCAACCCCCGCCAAACGACAGGTCTTACCCAGAAGACCTCGCACATAGTGCGAAACGAAGTAGTGATCCGAGTTTTGGCTGAGTTCGCCAAGTGGAGGCAGAATTACCTCGAGCAACGCAAGCCCCAGCGCCGCCTGACTGGGCGGCACGAGGTTGTAGATGGCAAACCGCTTGTCCGCGAGCCCCATGGCGCTGTCCGGGTTTTGAATATCGCGCAGCCAGCCGAGCTTGACTTCCATATCCGGTTGAGCGGCCCGGGCGGCGATGGCCATCTTGCTGCCACGATCCGACAGATCCGTTTCCAGTTCGGTCACGATCCGCTTTTCGACAATCCCGTATGCGGCGAGGCGTAACAGTATTTTCCAGCGTTTATCCTGGGACAACGACAAGCCTTCAATCGACGTGGCGCCATCGAGCAACCCACGAAGGCGATCCAACGCCGTGGTGCTCCTGGCGACGTTGACGTACAACTCGAACCACAATAGTTGCTCATCGGAATTTTCCGTATGTGCCTTGTCCCAGGCCAACGTTTCTAGTTTTACTCCGAAGGTGTCCAACAACTCGTCCGCCTCCGGCGACAACCGTTCCAGCATTGCGGAAAACTCCGCAAGCTCTCTGACAAGCTGGCTCAAAACGCGAAAATTCTGTTCGGTTCGGGCATTGTCCATCACACCGCGAAGGAACGCCCGCATCGGCAGGTCGCCTTCGCGCGCGCGGTCCACCAGAACATCCAACAAGGCGGAGCGCGCCAGAGGATCGTCTACCTGGCTGATTCTACCCACGAAAGACATCACGGCGGCTTCCGAAAACTCGAGGGTTGCATACGTCCAATCGTGATGATTCGGGAACACCAGTATCGGGCAGGGTGTTCCTTGCGGAACGGCAATATCCGTGATTGCTCCGGCGACCTCGGCGCCCAGGACATCACCCACCTGCAAGTCGCCGTTCGCGTCAATCACAAAAAGAGCAACGTCGAGCCGATGGGCACGCAGAGTCGGTTCGACGAGAGTCGCGCTCTGGAGGATCGACAGCTCGCTAAGTCGACCCCCCGTACAAACAAACCTGGGTTCCAGGGTGTTGAAACCAGCCGTATTCAACCATTGCTCGGCCCAGTCTGAAAGCGGCCGCTGCGCCGAATGAGCCTGCGCTTCGATAAAATCTTCAAGCCTCGTGGTGTTGTAAACATTCGCCCGGAGGTAAGCGCCAACTCCCTGCCGATATCGCTCTTCGCCCACCAGGTGCGCCAACTGTTTCAGGACCGACGACCCCTTCTCGTAGGTGATGGCGTCGAACACGGTGAAAAAATCCGCGGTGCTGACGATGGGCATCTCAATGGGGTGGGTCGTCACCCGACTGTCACGGTGGTAGGCGGCCTGTTTATCCTCGGTAAAAAATCGATGCCAGGCATCCGTAAAAACCGTTGTTTCCGTGAGCGCGATGTTCGCCATCTGGGTCGCGAAGCTCTCGTTCAACCAGAGACCGTTCCACCATTCATGGGTGACGAGATTGCCGAACCACATGTGCGCCATCTCATGAAGAATGACGCCAGCGCGTGATTCGCGTTCGGCGTGACTGCTCTTCTCACGCTGCACGTATTGTTCGCCGAAGGTCACGGCCGCGATATTCTCCATCGCCCCGATATTGAAATCCGGCACGATGAGCTGGTCGTATTTACCGAAGGGATAGTCGACATCGAAGTACCGGGCAAAAAACCCCAGGCCGTTTTTGGTCACCTCGAACCATTCCGCCACCGCCACATGGCGCGCGAGGGACTGGCGTGCCAGCAGCCGAATCGGAATCTTACCGGTCTGGTCCCGCCAGATCCGATAGGGGCCGGCATGCAGGGAAAACACGTAGGATGAGATGAGGGGCGTCTCGGCAAAGGTCCACCGCAAAGCTCCGTCACCCGAAGACTCGGCCACACCCGGAGCCGTGGACACTACCTCCCATGCCTCGGGCGCTGTGACCTCGAGAACATAACGCGCCTTGAGATTCGGCTGATCGAACAACGGCAGAAGCCGGTTGGCGTAATACGGCCACAGGTATGTATATATGTAGGTGAGGCCGTCTTCCGGATCGGTAAAGCGGTGTAATCCCGTGCCATCACGGCTGTATGGATGCCGGTAGGAAACGGTGAGTTCGTTTCCTCCAGTACGCAACGCCGCGGCGGGCAAGGTGATGAAATAACCGTTGTACGGCGGGGTGAGAATTTTGCCGTTGAGGGTGATTTCGAGAATTTCGCCGCCGCTGAAATCCACGGTCAGCGGCGCGCCGGCGTCACCAAGCTCGAAACCGATTCGCGCTTCACCGGCAAACGCTTCTGCACCCACCGTTAGATCTATGGACACCTCATAACGCAGATTATTCAGTCGGTTCGCTCAGTCCCGTCTGACTCGAGGGGCTCGACGGAGCAACCAAAGAGTCCTAAAACCACCCAGCAGAACAGCCGGGTATCGCGCAATCGCCGCAATATGCGCAATCGCCGCAATATGCGCAATCGTCGCAATATCAGCCGTATGGCGGTGTCCCTCTCGCACTCCAATCTCAGGGTACACCGGTGACGATGGCGGCTTCGATCTTGTGACCATCGAGATCGCGAACGAAGGCGCCATAATAGTCGGGGCCATAGTCAGGGCGCGGTCCGGGTTCGCCATCGTCGCTACCGCCTGCTTCGATAGCCGCGGCGTAAAAAGCTTTTACGGCATCTTTCGACGGGGCAATAAAACCGAAGTGGACACCGTTGGCGGTGTCTGCTGGTTGTCCATCGGCGGGCTTTTGAACCCAGAATTCCGGAAACTGTTTCCCATAAGCCACAGCCACCCCCGGGATGTCGAAAATCCTCCCGACACCGATGGTGGCCAACACCTTGTCGTAGAAAGCCGTGGCTGCTTCGTAGTTGTTGGTTCCAACCGATACATGATGAATGATGCTCGGAATTTCTTCCGCCATGGGAACTCTCTCTTACCCGACAAAAAAGGGAGACTATGATAAAAATCCCAACGCGGATAGGGATAAAGTCGGAGCACCAGGTGCCAACGTCCCGGTACGGCGTTATCATCGCTGGCCTACAGGGGGGACCACCATGCGTGCACTAATCTTGACGATTGTCGCAATAACAATCGCGGTACTGATCTACTTTGTAACCACGGACCGGAAACCGCAGCCAGCACAACCAGCAACTGCACCGGAAACCACGAAGGTTGTTCCCACCATCGGCTTGATCGACGACGCGCGGATCAACAACGCCGCAAGCGAACCGGGTAACTGGCTGGCTTACGGGCGCACCTATGAAGAACAACGGTTCTCGCCCTTGACCCAGATCAACCGTGAGAACGTCGCAGATCTCGGGCTAGCCTGGTATCGCGATATGGGGACGAACCGTGCCCAGGAGGCCACACCCATCGTGGTAGACGGGATCATGTTTTTCACCAGTGCCTGGAGCAGGGTTTTTGCCATGGAAGCCACCACCGGTGAGATCAAATGGACGTACGATCCCAAGGTGCCGGGCGAAGTGGGGCGGCGGGCATGTTGCGACGTGGTGAACCGTGGCGTTGCCGTCTACAAGGGCCGGGTTTATGTGGGGAGCCTCGACGGCCGTTTGATCGCTCTGGATGCCGCCACCGGCTCACTCGTCTGGGAGGTCGATACCATTATCGATCACGATCGCTTTTACACGATTACCGGTGCACCTCGAGCCGCGGGCGGTAAGGTTTTCATTGGCAACGGTGGTGCGGAATTTGGTGTTCGTGGTTATGTTACCGCTTACGATGCGGAAACCGGAGAACAAGTCTGGCGTTTTTACACCGTTCCAGGAGATCCATCGCTACCCTTCGAACATCCTGAGATGGAGATGGCGGCCGAAACCTGGAAAGGCGGAGAGTGGTGGAAAATCGGCGGCGGTGGAACCGTCTGGAACTCCATCGTCTACGACCCGGATTTCAACCAGGTTTATCTCGGCGTTGGCAACGGCTCACCCTGGACACGCGTTATCCGCTCACCCGGTGGGGGCGACAATCTCGTGCTCTCGTCCATCGTGGCGCTTGACGCCGATACGGGCAGCATGAACTGGTATTACCAGACAACGCCGGGGGACAACTGGGATTACACCGCCGTGCAGGACATGGCGCTTGCCGAGATGGAGGTGGACGGCACCCTGCGCAAGGTGCTTCTGCAGGCTCCTAAAAATGGATTCTTCTACGTGATCGACCGCTCCGACGGCGAACTCCTGCGGGCGCACCCCTTCGCGACGGTCAACTGGGCAACGCATGTAGATCTCGAGACGGGACGGCCGGTGGAAAATCCGGAACTCGACTACCTCGAGAAAGAGAAATGGGTTCTCCCTGGCCCACTGGGCGCCCACAACTGGCAGGCGATGTCGGTGGACGTCGACGCGGGACTCGTCTATCTGCCGGTTCAGGACAACCCGCTGATTTATGGCATGGCTGAAGAGTGGAAGCAGACGGGCCTGTACAAACGTAATCCAGGCAGCATGAACCTCGGTATCGCTTTTGGTACCCTCGTTCAGCTATTTGTCAACAACATAACAACTCAGCCCACACCCAAAGGATACCTCAAGGCATTTGATCCGCTGACCGGAGAGGAACGCTGGGTGGTCGAAATTCCTCACTATTGGAACGGTGGGGTGCTCGGCACTGCGGGGGGGCTGGTTTTTCAGGGTGACGCGCTCGGGATTCTGAGCGCCTATGACAAAGAAACCGGCGAAGCACTGTGGCAGTTCAACACATATACCTCCATGCTCGCCCCGCCCATAACCTTCGAGATTGACGGCGTGCAGTACGTCTCGATCCTGACTGGCACCGGTGGTGGCGACCTTTTCGCGGGCGCGCCGCTCGATCCGGTGCCGAACCCGGCATCGCTCACCTATGGCAACTATGGACGGATGCTCGTTTTCAAGCTCGGCGGCACGGGAACACTACCGGCCCCAACGGTCGTGGACGATACAATTCCCGAGCAGGTCCTGGCTGGAGTATCGGATGAGGAAGTCGCTAGAGGCGAAATATTGTTCAACACATATTGTGTCCTCTGCCACGGACTCGTGGTCCGCTCCGGCGGTTCGATAAAAGACCTGAGACGCATGACCGAAGAGGCTCATGGGTCGTTCAACCAGATCGTGCTGGAAGGCACGTTATCCGCGAACGGCATGGCGGCTTTTGACGATTCTCTCGCCGTCGAGGATGTAGAGCGTATTCACCACTATGTGCGGGCAAGAGCCCACGAGGACCGCGAGATGGCACTCGGCAATCAGGAGGGAGCGAGGTTCACCTGGCTGCAGTAAATTCCGTAGTTTCGGGTCACTCCCGGGGCAGGGCTTTTGCCGGCAACGTCGGGGGCAACACCCGAACGAACTCGAATTGCGGACGCTCTCCGACGCCGGATGCGCCGTCATTCCCCGCATAGTCCCTGCCTTCTTCCGGCGTTATTTCGGCATCGGGATCGATGGCTTGTCGACTCATCCGGCCATTGAGTGGTTGTCCGCCTTCCAGCTGCTCCAATGCGGCTTGCGCCGCCTCCGCCGTTTCCTCATCCCAGGGCATTCGATAGGCGCGCGGATCACCATGGGGCAATCCTGCTTCGTCCAGGATCCGCACCCAGAAGAAAATGCTGCCATCGGCGCCTGTCACCTTGTCAGGCTCGGTCACGGTGATCCAGTGCAGGCGAAAATCTTCCGGCATCCGCTCACTGGTCGGCCACCCCAGCAGACCATTGTGCCCAACCCAAGCCGCCACATAAAGTCCGGTAACGAGCACGATGGCGCCCAGCTTGACGCTCCAGCCCAAGCGAATGGCGGCGCCAAGATTCAAGTTCAACAACAAAGCCGCTACACCCACATAGGCCAGCGTCAGTATGATCACGGTGCCGGTCATTTTTTGGAGTTGACCGCTTTCACGAGTAGCGGCTTCCTGAGCTCGTTAGTACCAGTCACTTCGCCGTTCGCGCCGATAGTAAAACGCACCGCTGTCTGTTCATTCCCCACGCCAGTGAGTTCCCGAATGCCGTAATAGACGAGCGAAACGGAGGGGTTGAGCTTCTCAACCTTTATAGAAACAGGCAACGGCTTTTTGTAGTTCGATTGATAATGAAGCACGTTTACCACGTATTCACCCGGCTTCAACGCGCGCAAGGTCACGGTTTCCTGGTTGATGGGATTCGACACCTCAACGCCATCGAGCATCACCCGATCCTGAAACAGCCCCCGATCGTCACGATCCAGATGCATGAGCCCGGTATCGCGGTTGTGGTACCAGACGAGGTTGCCCTGGGGATCTTCCACAAGCGTATCAACATCGTCCGGATGCCGGTCGGCCCAGCGCACGGTAATCAGCACTTCCGCTTTGCTCTCCACATTCCCTGATTTGGTGGGGTCACCCATGAGCGAAAAGGCCGCGACAAACATGAAAACAAACCCCAACAGCGCATTGAACAACAGGTCGGTAAACGCGTCGGTCGACTCGGTTTGCCGATAATAGTTATGTCGCATCGCGGCTGAGGTGAACGTCTGTGAGCACAGCGAGCCGAGTGGCAAGCTCGGCTGCGGAGGCATCGAGGATATGGTACTGGAGCTTCAGCAATGTACTCGTGATGAGACCCGCCAATGTCGTATAGAGGGCCACGGCCATACCACTGCTCATCGAACTCAGGAGTTGCTGCATCAGACTCGGATCGAACTGCTCAATCTCTCCAACCGGGATCAACATGAGGATGAAGCCTACAATCGTACCGAGCAGGCCAAGCTTCAACAGTACGTCGCTGGCAAACTGCCCCAACGCATGCCGATTGGCGAGTTCATCTCCGAACGCTGTCAGCAGCGCACTCGGATCTCCGTCCGTCTTCTTTTTGAGGTTTGCCAGGAACTCTTCGAGGAGTCCTGCTTCGGGAGGTGTTTCGTGCATGTCACCCGGTAACTCGAACTCGCCTGCCGCAAGCTCCGACTCGAGACTTGCGAAGCGCCGCCGTTCCGATGTCAGCGTGTAGGCAAGCCATAACCAGTGGCCGCTTGCGAGTACGTAAAGGCCGAGAATGACGTAGGAGATGTAGCTTTTGTCGGCGTTGAGGGCGAGCGTTACCAGGCCCCGTTCGGCGACCAGGTAAAAACCGAAGCCGATAAGGCCCAGGACAATCAACGCCCGAAAAACCAAATTGGTATCAGTCAAGGGAGACACCGGTAAGAGTCTAATGAAGATCCGGGCTTTAGACTAGGCTGCAGGTTTGGGCTTGGGGGGTGTTTTGGTGATCCGTAGGACCGGAGGGTGGGGTACTCCGATGGATGCCCGCCCTGGTCCCTCCGGGATACCCTCATTTCACGAAGTTGCCCGAAGCGGTCAATTCGCTTCATTCGGCGGGGCTCA
>JAPUJX010000119.1 GCA_027295975.1 Gammaproteobacteria bacterium | reverse complement strand
GTCAGGTACACGTCTTGCGCGACGTTGCCGAAGATCTTCAGCATCCGCTGGGTCAGGTCGACATCTCTCCCCTTGCGCACCGCGCCTTTTGGGCGGCCGGTAGTGCCGGAGGTGTAGATCATCGTCAGTGTGTTCGTGTTGGATGGGCGGTTACCGGGGGGCGTATCGGGGGTGTGGGCGGTGAGCGATTCGGCCTGGTGTTGGCCGGCTAAAGCGGGTCCGTCGAATATCACTACCTCCCGTGCCTGGGGAATCTGGTCGCTGATGTCTGCGAAGAGTTTCCCATAAGCCGCATCCGCGAAAATCACCAGCGCATCGGAATTATCCACGATATAGGCTGCTTCATCGGCCGACAGTCGATAGTTCATCGGAACCGCGGTCACTCCGACCTTCCGGCAGGCGTTCGTGAAGGCGACGATCTGTGCCGAGTTTTGGCCGCACCAGAGCACCCTGGTTTGAGGTTCTACGTCAAATGCGAGAAGCATGTGTGCCAATTTGTTGGCGCGGGATTCCAGTTCTTCGAAGGTCCAGCAGGTGAGTGTGCCGTCGGTTCGATCGTCGATTACCGCGGTTTTATCGGGGTGGCGCTCGCTCAAGACGGTGAGAATATCGGTCATGCTAGATCCCCCGAATCGTATATGCGCCACTGGCCGCGAAAAGGCAAGCACGGAAGCGCGGGCACTGCCCGGCCGGTATCGTCAGGTGTCCTCGAGGCTGTGCCACAACAACGTGCCGCCAGCAACGGCGATGGGAATCACCAGGAAATTGACCAACGGTATGGCGAGCAGCAGGGTTGTACAGCCGCCGAATCCCAACGCGGCACCGCGATGCCGGCGCAGCCGGGTGATCGTGTCGGAAAACGGAAGGTTGCGATTCTCCGTCGGATAATCACAGAACTGCACCGCCATGATCCAGGCGCCGAAACCGAACCATATGATGGGCGCGATGATGTTGATCACCGGTATCAGTGTTATCAGCAGAACCAGAAACAACCGCGGCAGGTAATAACCGAGCTTTCTGGCCTCGCGCCCGATGCCCGCGACTAGACCCTCCAGGAAAGAACGGGTGTCGTCCGGCGATTCGCCCAGTTCGAGCACTTCGACCTTACGGGACAAGTTGCCGAGGAACGGTCCAGCGATGATCACCGCGAGAAAACCGAACATCCAGGCACCGAAGAGCAGGCCGAACACGTAGAGCAACGGGGTTAATATCCGTTCCAGAAAACCGAGCCAGTCCGGAAGTTGGGCGACCAGCCAGGTCGAAAATTCGCCGATGTAGCTGCTTGCCAGCGCAAGCCCCAGGCCGATGATGATGGCGCTCGACAACGCGGGGGCCCAACTGTAGCGGGCAAGCTGGGAACTGCAGGCAGTGCGTGCGCCTTCGATAAACTGCCTGACGCCATGGAGTGGGCTCATCCGGTAACTTCGTTCAGCGATTCGAGCAACACCTCGACCATGGTTTCGATATGCTGTTCTTCGATGATGAAAGCCGGACCCATGCACACAATGTCGCGAACTTCACCCGTTCCGCCGCCATAGAAGAATACCCCTTTTTTAAGCGCGTTCGCGACGATGCGATTGGATACGTTGTCCGCTTCATCGAACGGCGTGAGGGTGTCACGTTCCCGCACGATTTCTATTGCCTGCAACAAGCCGCGACCGCGCACCTCGGCTACGTGGGGGTGGTTGGAAAAAGTGTCGATCAGGCGTTTCTGGAGCAGTGCGCCCATTTCGGCCGACCTTTCCACCAGGTTCTCTTCAACCATGATGGTCAATACCTCAGCACCGGCCGCGCAGGCCGCGGGGTGTGCGCCGAAGGTGTTGAACATCACGTTCATCCCGGCAGAACCGATAGCGGTTCCGACGTTTTCGCTTGCGAACACCCCGCCAAGGGGTGCGTATCCGCCGGCCAGCCCTTTGCCTGCCACCAGAATGTCCGGAGTGATGTCCCAGTGTTGAAAAGCGAAGGGCGTTCCGGTGCGGCCGAAACCGGTCATCACTTCATCGAGGATCAGCAGCACACCGTATTCGTCACAGATAGCCCGTACGTGGCGCCAATAATCCTCGGGCGGCACGATCGCGCCACCGCTCGAGCCGGTGATCGGCTCGGCGAGGAATGCGGCGATGGTTTCCGGACCCTCGGCTTCAATTGTTTCCCGCAGGCACTGGGCATAATAGGCCGCCGTCCCGGCATGGTGAGGGCCCAACGGACAGCGCAGCGGGTAGGGTGTCGGTATGCGCGGATAATACCCCAGGGCATGTTCGAGGCCTCGCCTTCGTGCTGGATGACCGCTGGCCCCAATTGTTGCCATCGTAGTGCCGTGATAGGAAATATCGCGGGAGATGATTTTCGTGCGGCTCAACGCCTGTTTCGCATAATGATATTGCAATGCCATTTTCATCGCCGCGTCCACCGCTTCGGATCCGCCGGACGTGATATGGATGCGTCGGAGGTCGTTCGGCAGCCAGTGGCGCTCGAGAACCTCAACCAGCGCCCGCCTCGATGGCGTGATCCAGGGCGGCACCACGTAACTGTAGTCGAGAGTCGCTTCGGCCACTTTGTCTGCGACTCTCTGGCGGCCGTGGCCGATGTTGCATACGACCGCGCCGCCGGCGGCGTCCAGAATCGACTGACCCTGGCGGGTGATGAGGTGTACACCCTCACCACGCTCTATTTCTATGTTCCGACCAGGGAGAAAGGGCCAGTTCAACTCGCGCATTTTTTTGTCTTCCGATCCGTTAACGGGCTCTTTCATGAAATGGGGATGCTGCTCTGAACAGTTCCATGCGCAATTGCATCTCCACAATCACTCCGGAGGTATCGCCTTCAACATCGTCGAGTTGGATTTTGTCCAGTGCCTCCTTCTGGGTGTGCACCGCGTCGGCAAATAAACCTTGTTCCGCGAAAGCCGCTGCCAATGTATCCAGGTGCTGCCAGTTGCCGTACAGCAGGGCGATGGGTTTTATCAGACCAATGGCACGGGCGCCGTCGCGGACTTCGGGGTCGGGGCAGGTTGCCAGAAGCCAGGCTAAGTTGTTGCGTGCGGTCAGGCTGCCGTTAGCCAGCGCGTGTTCGTAATAGCCGATGGCTCGCTCCTGGTTTTCGGGCACATGTTTACCCAGGTGGTAATACTCGCCAAGGAGATCGTTTGCCCGCGGATGATTCTGTTCGGCTGCGTTGGACAGCATTTCGATGGCCCGCGGTACATTGTTTTTGATCTCGATGCGCGCGAGGCGGAACTGAGCCTCGGCAAGGCCGGACCCGGCCGCTTTGCCGAAATAGTCTCGAGCCCGCTCCGGGTTTTTGCGCGGAAGGGTAAAATCACTATAAACGGTGCCGATGAGCAGTTGCGCATACGGATCACCGAGGTCTGCAAGGTCGGTGAGCCAGTCGACCAGGGAAACACTGACCTCGGTGTTGCGATGTTTGAACAGTGGCCCCGCGTACTGGTGCCCCGTGGGCAGCAGCAACAGGCCCATCGACACGTTGTCCCCATTCCAGACGCCGCTGATCTCGACTCCGGTTGAGGTGCGACGGGTTCCCGGTCCCAATACGACGTTGTTTTCCCATTGCCCGTCATGGAAGCTACCATCAGCATGGGTTTCTTTACCCTGCCCATGGCTTTTTCCGTTGTGCCACTCTCCCTGATAAACGCTTCCATCGGGACGTTGTTCGCGACCGAAACCCTGCCGCTTACCGGCGACCCAGGTCCCTTCATAAACCAGCCCCGAAGTGTCCACCAGGCGGCCGTAACCTACGCGGGTGCCCGCAACCCACTCACCCTCGTAGCTGGATTCGTCAGGCGACGTCATCGTTCCAAACCCATGGGGGTTGTCACGGAGCCAGTCCCCTTCGTAGTGGTTGCCCTCTGCGTCGGTGTAGGTGCCGACCCCGTGCCGCAGACCGTTGAACCACTCACCGTCATAACGGGCTCCGTCGGTGCTGTGGTAAGCACCCTGACCATTCGGCAGATCCTTCAGCCAGTTTCCCCGGTAAAGGCCTGCCGTGGATCGTTCAACACCTTCTCCGTGCCGGACCCCGGCCTCGAAGCCACCCAGGTAACGGCTTCCGTCGGTGCGGGTCAACTCGCCGTGGCCATGACGAGCCCCCTGCTGCCACATGCCGTGGTAACGTTCGCCGTTCGGCAAAAACTCGGATCCGACCCCGTGAGGTAAACCTTGTTTCCACCCACCCTGATAGCTGCGTCCGTTCGGCCATTCGTATCTCGCTTCGCCGCTGTAGGCGAGATCGCCGGGGTAAATCCAGACCGTCCGTGTCTTGGCGAGGTAAAGACGACCCGCGGCAGGGTCGTTCCTGGGCGCCGTTGGGCCGCCGATGTGCGGCGCCACACAACCCCATTGCAGCAGTACGAGCCAGGTGACGAGGATACGGATCACCACGGATCAGCCGATTTGGTCAACGACATATGGCGCACCAGCCTGGATTATAATTCGCCAGACGAATTGCCTGGCAGTTTGCGTAGCAAACCGCACGAGCACCCGGAGGGATCACGCATTGCTATGTAAAACGATCTCATGACAAAACTCAAAGGGTTTGGGTAGAGTACGGGTTCCCCTTTCGTTTCGGGGAGAGCATGGTTGCCGGACGTAATATGGATTCAAAGATGGTCAAAGGTATAACGCTTGAACCGGTCACCGCATGGCTGTGCGAGTGTATCCCCGATCTCTCACCACCCCTCGAATTTTCCCTGATTGCCGGTGGCCATTCCAATTTGACGTTCCGTTTTGTCGACCATAACGGTGCTGCTTATGTATTGCGCCGTCCCCCCCTGGGACAGGTGCTGGAGAGCGCCCACGACATGGGGCGCGAGCATCGCATTGTTTCGGCGCTTTGCGGTTCGGAAGTACCGGTCGCGCCAACCTTTGGACTGTGTAACGACGTGGAAATAAATGGGGCACCGTTTTACGTCATGGGGTTCGTGGAGGGTCCGGTCCTGCATGACGCAACATATGCGCGGCAGCTCTCGAATGGAAAACGGCATTCCCTCGGGCTGAACGTAGTCGATGTACTCGTGAAGCTGCACGAGATCGACCCGGATACCGTGGGTCTTGGGGAACTCGGTCGCAAGGAGGCCTACCTCGCCCGCCAGCTCAAACGCTGGAACAAACAGTGGGCGGCGTCAAAAACTCACGAAATACCGGAGATGGAGGAAACCTCCCGGTTGTTGCAGGAAAATATGCCGGAGCAGATTGGCTCAACCATCGTGCATGGCGACTATCGGCTGGGCAACATGATAGTAGAGAATGGAAAGATACAGGCGGTGCTGGACTGGGAGTTGTGCACCCTGGGCGACCCGTTGGCCGATGTAGGATATCTGTTGAACAACTGGATCGAGCCGGGTGAGGGCGTTCAAGACGTCGTGCCTACGGCCGCGGGCGGTTTTCCAAGCCGTGTGGAGATCAGCGAACGATATGAAGAGGCGACCGGCCGCAGTCTGGCGGCGATCAACTATTACCAGGCATTCTCCCATTGGCGCCTGGCGGCCATAGGACAGGGGGTTTACAAACGTTACCTCGTGGGAGCGATGGGTGACAACAAAGGCATGGACCTGGATAGCTACAAGGAGAGTGTGCGGGTACGCGCTGTCTCGGCCCTGAACCTGTTGACCTGAAGGTATCTCAAAGAGCCAACTCACCGAGCAGGTTGCCGCTCTGGTTTATGGCGCGGGTATTGCTCCCAGTTCTACCGTAATCGAACGCAGAACAGCATTGCCGATAGAGTTGATATTGATCCCGTACTCAAATGTCGCCAGCATTTTATGGATTTCGGATGACTCATAATCCACAGTCAAATTGAAAATGGAATTTTGAAAGTTAAAGTTCGCGTCAAGTGATCGGAACAGAAGGACTCCGGACTCGAGGGTATATTGCAAGCCAAGAACCGTCAGACTATCAGTCCTGGTCGCGTCGTATAACCGCACGCGATCTGACGTTATATCGTAAGCGCCGACAAATCCCCGTACT
>JAPUJX010000118.1 GCA_027295975.1 Gammaproteobacteria bacterium | reverse complement strand
GGGCGGCGGTTCTAGTATGGCCAGGGTGTTGATCGATCGATCCGTCACGGTTGGCAACCAGGACGGCGTCCGGGATTCGACTGATTTCCATGTTTTCCCTCCAGATAACATACAGAAGCGTGGGGCACCGATTGATGCCTGTCCTGACCGGCCGCCCTCACCGCGTAGCCCTTGTTTGTGAAAACCGAGTCTACCGTAATGGGGGCGGAAAGTCACCCCCACGGCCCCCCCCCCAGGGGGCGCCATTCCGCCCCATCCCGTCGCTCGCGCGGCCCCTGGCCATATCTCTGTCGGAATAATTAGTTCTAATTAAAGAAGTTACGGGAGAGGGAAATTTCTGCCTGCAACTGGTACGGTCCCTGCTCTTAACCTTGCAAAATGCATTGCGTTGTGACTGAGGCGTGGGAGGTGCGAGCCGAAAATGACCGTTCGCTTAACCTCCTCGACCGAGGGGGGACGCACCATCATTCGGGTTGAAGGGCGGTTGACTGTAGAGGACACATCGGTTCTAGAGGCGGAGTGTCGCTCCGGTGGGTTCTCACCGCAGCTGGATCTGTCCGGACTGCTTTCAGCCGACAAAGCTGGAATCGAGCTGCTTCGAACACTGCAAGCAAAGGGCGCGGAATTGTACGGTGCCTCGGACTACATTCGTCGGTTGCTGAAAGAAGAGACGCCGTGAAACCGATGTCAAAGCGTCTGGAGAGCACAGATGTCAGATCGTACACATGATGAAACCACTAAAGACAAACACGGGCCAACTGCGAATGTTTCGACCGTATGGTAAGAAAGTATACGCCGTAAAAGTGATCTCGAAGTCCGCCTACGCACGATAGAGGAGATTATTCAAGTGACGAAGCAGACAATGTTCTTGGGACTATTAGTTTTGGGTCGCGCCTTGAAGGACTTGCGAGTTCTATTGACCGTGGTTTTGCTCGCTGTGTCGACAACAATGCCTGCTTACGCGGACAACTGGGTGAGTGTTACCGGTGCAGATAGGCTGCATGAGCTTGTCGCCGGCACGACTGCAGAAATAGAACTTAAAGATGGCGTAACGGCTATTGGCGTGTATCGCGCTGATGGCACTGCAACAATGGAAGCCTGGGGCCAGACATTTCTGAGGACCTGGGAAGTGATCGGCGACGATCAGGTTTGTTACTCACCGGTGGCGGCGCCGGGAACCGAGTGCTTTACGTTCGAGGAAAACCTCGATGCGCCCGGCGAATACAGGATCCGCCACACGGAAACGGGTGAGATGACCGTGGTCCGCATCATCGGGACGGATCCGAAGATCGCTAGCCGGGATGAAGTACCCGACTCCGACGGCGGACTAGGTTCCCCATCGGTGGAGGAAATTGCCGCCCAGCTATCGAACCCGAACAACACGATGGGCACGATGAGCACCCAGTTCGATTACATTGCCTTCGATGGCGATCTGCCGGGTGCGAGCAGCCAGAGTGGGTTCCGAGCAATATTTCAGCCGTCATTGCCCTATTCCCTAAGGCCTGGCATGAATCTCTTTGTCCGTCCGGCGATCCCAATCATCTTCAGCCAGGATGTACCGGCTGCTGGCGGTTTCGATTCAAAGGGAATCAATCTCGGGGATATTAGCTTTGATGCGTCCCTCGCCCAGGGATTTCCGAGTGGTCTGGTATTAATTGCCGGTTTGGTGGGCACGATACCAACTGCCACCGACGATGCATTGGGCCTTAATCAATGGCTGCTGGGCCCTGAAGTCGCGATCGCGAAGGTCCAGAAATGGGGAGTGGTCGGCTTACTCGTCACTCATCAGTGGGATGTTGCCGGCGACGATAGTTTCAGCACCAGCATTACCGCGGGCCAGTATTTTTACGCGATCAATCTCAGTAATGGTTGGCAAATCAATGGCGCACCGACCTTTTCCTATAACCATAACGCTGACAGCGACAATAACTTTACGTTCCCGCTGGGGGTTGGTGTCTCTAAAACGACCCTCATTGGCGTCCGGCCGTGGAAGTTCGGTGTGCAGTATTGGCACTATCTGGCGTCGCCTGACCTGTTCGGGCCGGACTGGCAAATTCGGTTGAGTGTATCTCCGGTCGTCAAATTGCCCTGGTAAAACGCTGGGGAACCTGCTGTCGATGGGTGGACACATTTCGTAGTCGCTACAGACAACTCATTGCGATAGCATGCGAAGCGAGTTCAAATCCCGTCGGGGCGGAAGTCGTCGTCAAACCGGACATTGGACCGGACTGGTAGCTACGTGTGCACGAATAAACCACTACCTACAAGCAAGGAGAGACCAATGAAGACGTACGCAACTCTTGTTACAGTCTGCGTGGCCGGTTTGCTTTGCGCCGCGACGCAACTGTCGGCACAGGAAGTGTTGCCCTTTCCCGAACCGCCTTCTGCAAGTACGGCCGGGAAAACCTTGAAGGACTCCAAACACCAGTGGCGGAAAACTCCCAACCGTTTGCCGGCGGATGCCCCCAACATCGTCATTTTCATGACCGATGATGCAGGTTTTTCCAACCCAAGCACTTTTGGGGGGGCCATCCATACGCCGACGATGGATCGCCTCGCAAATTCAGGCATCAGCTACAACGCCTTTCATACAACGGCCATGTGTTCTCCTACAAGGGCCGCTTTGTTGACCGGGCGAAACCATCACCGTGTAGGCGCCGGTCAGATTGCCGAGTTGGCTTCGGACTGGGATGGTTATGTAGGCAAGATCCCCAAATCAACGGCCACGTTTGCTCAGGTGCTGTCTTATTATGGATATAACACGGCCGCATTCGGAAAGTGGCACAATACCCCGGTGACCGACGTTACCAAACTGGGGCCGTTCGACCGCTGGCCGACCGGACTGGGGTTTGACTACTTTTATGGATTTCTGGCCGGTGAGACCTCCCAGTACGAACCCATGTTGTTTGAGAATACCAACCCTATCGAGCCACCCCATGATCCCAAGTATCATCTGACCGAGGACCTGGCGGAAAAAGCCATCGAGTGGCTCCGAATCAGCAACACCCTCAATCCCGGTAAACCGTTCTTTATGTATTTTACGCCGGGCGCGGTTCATGGACCCCATCACGTGGCCAAAGAATGGGCCGACAAGTACAAAGGAAAATTCGATGCGGGCTGGGAAGCCCTCCGGAGAGAAACCTTTGAAAGGCAGAAAAAAATGGGATGGATCCCTGACGAAGCCGTCCTCAATCCGTTAGCGCCGAGCATGCAGAAATGGGCAGACATCCCTGAATCCCAGCGTGCGTTTCAGATTCGTTTGATGGAAGTCTACGCCGGATTCCTGGAGCACACGGATATGCAGTACGGCAAGATCGTCGATGAACTCGAACGACAAGGGGTGCTGGACAATACCCTGATTCTCTATGTGCACTCCGACAATGGCCCCTCGGCCGAAGGTATGGACGGCACTATCTCTGAATTGCTGGCCCAGAATGGGATGCCCTCCACCATCGATCAGCAGCTTGACGTACTCAACAAAGATTATGGCGGAATAGACGAGCTGGGCGGGCCGAAACTCGAGATCATGTATCACCATGGCTGGGCCTATTCGGGGTCGGCGCCGTTCCAGGGAACCAAGCTGGTCGCGGCGCAGTTGGGCGGCACCCGGACACCACTGGTTATCTCCTGGCCGAAGAAGATCAAGCATGACGGGAAAATCCGTTCCCAATTTCATCATGTCAATGATATTGCCGCCACCCTCTATGACATCCTGGACATCACCCCTCCCAAGGTGGTTGATGGCGTAGAGCAGCAGCCCCTCGACGGAACGTCCATGGTCTACACCTTCAACCAGCCGGAGGCCGAAACCACCAAGAGGACCCAGTATTTTGAAATCCTGGGAAGCCGGGGGATCTATCATGAGGGATGGTTCGCCGGGACCTTTGGTCCCAAGACACCGTGGTCGACCGACTTCTCCGGCCTGGTGAAATGGGAGCCGGAGAAAGAGGAATGGGAGCTCTACAATCTGGACAAGGATTATTCGCAATCGAAAAACCTGGCCAAAAAGAATCCAGAAAAACTAGCTGAATTAAAAACGTTGTTTGATGAAGAAGCGACGGAGAACCACGTATATCCCATTGGTGCCTCCGTGTACACGGGGTTTTTCAGCCCCACTGAATTGCCCTCTTCAACGCTGGTGGAATGGTCGTTTTATGAAGGGCAGGACCGGATTCCAGAATCGATGGCACCTAAATTCACCAGTGGACGATCCACCCTGGCGGTGATCGATGCCGAAATTGGTAAGGATGCCGAAGGAGTGCTTTTTGCCCTCGGCGGCATTTCCTCAGGGTTCACCGTTTACATGGACACGGGGGTTTTGAAGGCCGAGTACAATGCCATGACTCTGAACCGCTACAAGGTCGCTTCGGAATCGGCCATTCCCATCGGAAAAGTAAAGATCGAAGTAGAAACCCGGTATGACAACCAGGAACGCATGGCCCCGGCGACCGTGACGTTAACCGTCAACGGGAAACAGGTCGGTCAGGGACGTATCGGACGATCGGTTCCAGGTGCTCACACCGCTTCTGAGACATTTGATGTGGGTGTGGACCTGGGTTCGCCGGTATCACTGGATTACTATGATCGCGCTCCATTCAGATTCAACGGAAAGATCGAGAAGATTCACATCCGATATCTTGAGTAGGAGGCGTTTGGGAATTCCGGCGCAGTCGATCATTGCCCCGGAGTGGGTCAGCTGCTCTTCGTGGGGGCTGTTCTGTTGCTTCAGGTCCTGGTACGCCGCCCGCTCGTGAGCGCCCCACGCTGGGTCAGGTTAGCGCCCGCCTATGCGATCGGGGCCGTCGCCATGTTCTGGACCCTTCAACGCGTCGGGTCGATTGAATAGATAGTGACCGACGAACATAAAGAACTGCCGCCGCATCGATTGTGGCAACAAACGACCGCGAAGTGGTTCGCGGTGATATTCGGGGCCTCACTCGCCTACGCGGTGATCCAGAACGCGGCGTATGAGCAGCGAACACCGAAGCAGAGAGAGCGGATGGGATGCCCGCGTGTGACATGTCGACCAACTTTATCGCGGGCGGAAATGACGATGTCTTTTCGGTCCCCGTCGACTTACTTGCGCGATTATCGGACGGGCGATACCGCTGCGATCGATACGCTCTTTGCGAGGGTACCGAGCCTGAGAGAGGTCGTCAAAAACGAAGACCAGCCGACTCCCGAAGACCTGCGCGCGATCGAAGAGCGCCTTCTCTTTATTATACGTTTTTCGCTGAGCTTCGCACGCAGCTGCAACCCGCGCTCGAATTGTACTGGCAGCAGCATCGGGAAGTTGACGAGATGGAGAAAACGTATAACGCGACACTCCGCACGGCGAGAGTTGCGATCATCGCCTGGGACCGTGGCCACCAGCGGCTGGCGGCGGGCGTCACAGAACCCGCCGAGATCGACCTGATCGGCATCGCGAGGGATGCCGCCACAGCAGCGATTCGGTGAACGGATCCGCTGTCGGCCATCAGTGAAGCAAGCGTTCAATTAAAGCTATAGAAAACTCTTAACCGCAGAACATGATCGTCGAGTTCGAAGTCCCGACTTGATTCGCTGAGCCGTAGGCTATGGTAAAGGTAGCTTAATTCGATCCGTAAAGCCGGCGTGACCCTTTTCCCCATACCAATATTCGTCCGGATGCGGTCAACAAGACTGCCACCTATCGATGCCCCGAAGTCTTTGAAGTTTTCGATCGAGGCGAGCGCGTAAAAGCCCGTGGCGGCACGGATCCCGAAATCCGGGGTCGTTACTTGCAACTGCCATCGCCCCCGCCACACCGGATCCCACTCGTCTCTGTCCTTCAAATAGAACGCTCTGTACTCCAGGCGGAAGTAGTTGCTGATGACCCAGCCGCCGGGCTCTGGCCCAACGAATCTCACACCCACCCACGGTCGAAGCTCGGGCAGATCCTCTATCGGTTCGAAAAAGGTATAGAATAATGCGATGCCGCCGTGAAGTCTCAACCAGGATCGTGTCTGGTAACGAACCGAGGGGCGTAGATATACGAGCGTCCAGTCATCGCCGGTGAGCAAGCCCCGAATGCCATAATCACCGTCGTAGCGAAAACGGTCACTAAAATTGTATATCGTCGCGAGATCCGACCACGTGTGAAACTCCCTGAACTCAAGCCCTTGGGGTGCCGCGGGTACGGGTGTAGCCATCGTGATGCCGCCCAGAAGCACCATAACGAGTGCAGCCCGATGGTTTTTTGGTTGCTGTACGCTTTGCATTGGAATCCACGGGACGGAGTCTACCGCCTACAATACTTGGAAACCGCTCCAACGGACAAACGCGTCTCCTCGGCTATCTTGCGGATACTCGAAACCCGGCAAACCACTATGAGAGGCAATCATGAAAGCCAAGAAGGCGTTC
>JAPUJX010000117.1 GCA_027295975.1 Gammaproteobacteria bacterium | reverse complement strand
GAAGCGGTTTTTGTGGTTTGCACGGAGTAGTCCTGCCAGCCTGCGGGGCAGGTGACCAGATCGCCCCGTTGAAAGCCGGCAAGATTCGAATCCTCGACTCGTGCCACGGCCGTGCCATTCATGACCACGCCTGTGCGCGGTGCACCGGCGTAACTGGCGCTGCCCTGAAGACCGGCCCGAGACCCGGCGTCGATGGAGATGGCTAAAGTACGGCATAAGAACTCGTCGGAACCGGGCACCGGAATAGGTCCGGCAGCCATCTTGTAATTTGAGGTTTCGAGGGCGCCATTGGGCAGAGAATCGATGAGGATACGTCGGTTATCGGTCATGTGAAGCTGGCCTGCTTTGAGTTTGTTCTGGATACACCGCCACGCCTGGGTCAACGTGCATGCGTTCACCGGTATGGGACTATGTTCACATGGGGTTCCCCGGGTGACAAGCCAAAGACCATGAGGCAGACTGGCGAAGGGTAGGTAATGCGGATGTTCTTACCCGTCAAGTGGCACGAGGACATGTAGATGACAGTGATCAAGCAGGAAGATCTGATTCAGAGCGTTGCGGATGCGCTGCAGTTCATTTCCTATTACCACCCTGTCGATTTCATCCGCGCCATGAGGGAAGCGTATGAACGCGAAGAGTCAGCGGCAGCCAAGGCCGCGCTCACCCAGGTGCTGGTGAACTCGCGAATGTGCGCGCTGGGAAAGCGGCCGATTTGTCAGGACACCGGTATCGTCATCGTGTTCCTCGATGTTGGCATGGAAATCAGTTGGCAGGGGGATTTGAGCGTTGATGAAATGATCAACGAAGGGGTTCGACGCGCTTTCATGTATCCCGACAACGTTCTACGCGGCTCGGTGCTCGCCGACCCCGATGGTGAGCGCAGAAACACCAACGACAATACCCCCGCGGTGATTCACTATTCCATCGTCCCGGGCGACAAGCTCAGCGTGGAGGTGGCCGCAAAAGGAGGCGGCAGCGAGGCCAAAGCCAAGTTCACAATGCTCAACCCTTCCGATTCCGTCGTGGACTGGATCCTCGAGGTGGTGCCTACCATGGGTGCGGGTTGGTGTCCGCCTGGTATTCTCGGTGTCGGTATTGGTGGGACTCCTGAAAAAGCAATGTTGTTGGCTAAAGAATCGATGATGGAGCCCATCGATATTCAAGCTCTCAAAGATCGAGGCGCAACCAACCGTGTGGAGGCGTTGAGGCTGGAGCTTTTTGAAAAAATCAACGCGCTCGGCATTGGCGCCCAGGGTCTGGGTGGCTTGACCACGGTATTGGACGTCAAGATCAAGGAGTATCCGACTCATGCCGCTAACAAGCCAGTGGCCGTTATCCCAAACTGCACTGCCACGCGCCATGTCCACTTCACCCTCGACGGCGGCGGTGCTGCGGTTTTTGAACCACCTGATCTGAACGAATGGCCGGATATTGAGTTCGAACTCGGCGATGATGTGCAACGCGTGAATTTGGATACGCTAACTCCGGAAACAATTCAATCCTGGAAGTCGGGTGACACGTTGTTGCTGTCTGGAAAATTGTTGACTGGCAGGGATGCGGCTCACAAAAGGCTTGTTGAGATGATAAACCGCGGAGAGAAGCTCCCCGTGGATTTCACCAACCGTGTCATCTACTACGTTGGCCCCGTGGACCCCGTTCGCGATGAAGTGGTAGGGCCGGCCGGGCCCACCACGGCGACCCGGATGGATAAGTTCACCCGTTTGATGCTCGAGAAGACCGGGCTCATCGGCATGATCGGTAAAGCGGAGCGGGGCGCCATCGCCATTGATGCCATCCGGGACAACAAAGCGGTGTCCATGATTGCTGTTGGCGGGGCGGCTTATCTGGTTGCCAAGGCCATCACCAAGTCCACTCCCGTAGCCTTTGCGGACCTCGGCATGGAGGCGATCAACGAGTTTGAGGTCAAGGATATGCCGGTTACCGTCGCCGTGGATACTGCGGGCAATTCCGTGCACATAGAGGGCCCTAGAATCTGGTCGGCAAACATCGCACAACGCATCGATGCCAGGAATATCTGAGGCCGATGCGGATATTGGCAGCTTAATCGGACCTGAATGGTCAGCCGGCCTCGGCTACGCGTTGCTGATCCTGCCCGGCTAATTCACCGCATGCATAGGCAATCGCCTCGGCTGTTTTTTGCGGGTCGTGGCGTATCACCGACGTTCGCGACATAACATCGGTTTCGAATACGAGACGCACCCCGAGATCCCTCAACCTGTCTGCATCCACCAGAACCTGTGCCGCGTGTTCGACTCGATAGCTACTGGCAAGCTCTGGTGGAATAATGCCCCTGTGAGCGATCACGCCATCGGGAACACGGCCCGCGTAAGCGGAAATCACCTCGACGTGTTTTGTGGCTGTCCAGGAATCCGTTTCCCCATGTTTGGTCATCAGGTTTACCGCATACAACATGGGTGCTGATGAGTGGGAGATTGCCTCGGCAATTCCCGAAACCAGAAGATTCGGGACGATCGAAGTGTAAATGTCTCCCGGCGCGACGATCAGGAAGTCGGCATCCAGAATTGCCGATACGGCCTTTTCGTTGGCGTCAACCGATGGATCCAGGAACACCGAAGTAATCGACGGTAGGGTCGCGCTCGTGAGGTGAGCCGATCTTGTGTCGATATTGGCTTCCCCGCGAATTATTTCACCGTTGGAAAGTACCGCGTTCAAATGCGTGTTTGCCAACGTTACCGGAATTACCTCTCCCCGGATGTTCAATATCCTGGACACCCCTTCTATCGCCTGCTCTTCGCTGCCCAGTAGTCTGGTCAGTGCGAGTATCATCAGATTGCCGATGTTGGTGCCGCGGTAGGGCGCCTCGTCCAGACGGTAAGAAAACAGGTCTCGGAGTAACTCCGTCTGCTGGGAGAGCGCAACCAGACATCGTCGGACGTCGCCGGGTGGCAGAACGTTGCAGGCATCACGCAGTAAACCCGAATGCCCACCCGAATCCATCATGGAACAAATCGCCGAAATGTCGACGCTGAGATTCGATTTCAATCCGCTGAGGACGCTGAAAGATCCGGATCCACCGCCGATTACGACCAGTTTCGCCGGGGCGTGCGGGAAAACTTCCCTGCCGATTGATGCCGCTGCCCTTTTGGGTGTTTCCACCTATCCCGTCTCCAGATGATTTCAGGCCGGCATCCCGGCGTTGAATTCGAATTCTAGAGACTTGGCCGAGGCATATTGTCAGCGATATGTAATAACTGTTGAACCAGAGCTTGCTCCCGGTCCGCGTTTGCCCGATGCATTCGTTGGAAATGTTTTGTTACTTGTCAGTAACTTACCCATAGGCACGTCCGTAAAAAATGTAAG
>JAPUJX010000116.1 GCA_027295975.1 Gammaproteobacteria bacterium | reverse complement strand
GTCCGGGTATCCCCATCGGGTCCAACCGGTCGCCAGTTTGCCAATCACCTGTCGCCAATACTCGACGACCTGGAGACCATGGAAGTCAACTGGGAAGTGGGGTCGTCCGCTCTGGCAAGCTCTCTCGGCGCCGGCGGACCGCCAATCGTCGTGGAGGTCTCGGGACAGTCTTTACCGGATCTCAGGCGCGGCGCGGATTTGATCAAGGCGCGTCTTGTACAACAAAGTGAACTCTGGAACGTGCGCACTTCGTTCGAAGGTGGGCCACCTGAATTGCGCATTGTCCTCAATCGACCCATGGCAGACGGACTTGGCGTCGATCTCGAGACCCTCTCCCGGGTGCTCGAGGCAAGCCTGGACGGGAGGGTCGTCACGATGCTCTCGACGGGTGATGAAGACCGCCCCGTCACGCTCAGGCTGACGACACCCACGCGCGAAGATCTCAAGAACGTGGTGTTTCAAACCGCCCGGGGGCAAAAGGTTGCGGTGGGTGAAATCGCCTCCTTCGTCGAGGCGGAGGGCGCGCGCGAAATCTTCCGCCGGGATCAACGACGAACCGCCATGGTCAGCGCCCACATCACCGAAGGTGCGGACCATCCAGGCGCCATTGCCGCCGTGGCCGCGGTGTTGGCGGCGGTGCAGTTGCCTCCGGGTCTGCGGGCGCAGTTTCGAGGCGAAGAGGCGGAACGCGCCCGAACCTTCGGGGAACTGCAACTGGCCGGTATCTTCGCCCTGGTGTTGGTTTTCATGGTGTTATCGGGATCTTTCGAATCGCTGATACATCCCGTCACAGTGCTGGCGGCAATTCCTCTCGGCCTGATCGGAGTCGCTGCGATGTTGGTGCCGCTGGGCCAACCGGTTGGTGTCATGGCCATGTTGGGTTTGATCGTGCTGGCGGGCGTTGCGGTGAACGACGCCGTCCTGCTGTTGTCGACAGCGCGGCAACTCATGGCGAGGGGAACCGATCGAGTCGACGCGTTGGTTACCGCCGCGGGCATCCGTTTACGCCCGATCCTCATGACCACCCTGACTACCGTGCTGGTATTGTTACCCCTGGTGTTTGGCAGCGGTGAGGGTTCGGAGCTTCGCGCACCAATGGCACTTACGATTATTGGCGGTATCACGATGTCCACCCTGGGCTCACTGTTGGTTCTGCCATGTCTGTATCTCGTTCTCGACAGGTTGCGGCCCGGAGGAAGAGATGACTCGACCGCCGTTGGCACATTCGAAGGATCTGGGCAGCCTTGAGCGGTTTGATAAACAGCCTTGAGCGGCTTGGTGAACAGCCTTGAGCGACTTGATAAACAGCCGTGAGCGAGCTGAAGAAATAGCGTGAATTTCCTGATGCTTTCCATCCGCCGACCGGTTGCCGTGGGGATGTTTTTTCTCGGCATCGTGTTGGTGGGCGGGGTGGCCTGGAAACGGATGCCTGTCGAACTTTTCCCCGCCTTGTCGGGGGACCGATTGACCGTCAACTTCCGACGGCCCGGTAGCGAACCCGAGGTGATCGAACGGGAGATCCTTCTGCCTCTGCAGGCGAGAACCTCATCATTACCCCATGTGTCTGAAACATGGGGCGAGATTCGCGGAACCTCCGGGCGTTTTCAGGTGCGTTTCGAATCCGGCGCCGATATTAAAATACGCGAACTCGAACTGCAGCGTCTGGCGACAACTCTGCAGCGCGCACAACCTCGCGGAACTTCGATCAACGTCACATCCTCCGACTCGTCGGTGCTGTCGAGCTTTGTGATGATGATTCATGTGCTCGGCGGTGACGACGATGACCTGAATACACTTCACGATCTGGTTGTGGAGCGCATTGCTCCACGTTTCGCGGCGGTCACCGGCATCAGCCAGGCGCTGGTGAACGGTGGCGCACCGCGTCAGGTCACCGTCACGATAGACCCGGATCGCGCCGCCGCACTCGGCATGACTACCGACGTTATCACCCAGGCCGTGAAACGTAACGTCGGCCACCTGGAATTTGTCGGCGCGCTGGAAAGCGAAGTTGGGCGCACGTCGGTCATCCTGGACGGTCGGCCAGAGGGACTGAATTCCCTGAGCCAGGCCCGTGTACGGTTCGATCGTGCCGTCCGTATACGACACGTAAGCGAGGTAACGTTCGGTAACGCCCGCGAAACGACGCGTTTCCGGGTGAACGGACAACCGGCCGTCGGCCTGGTGCTTTTCCAGGAACAGGGGGCCAACCTGGTGCGACTGGGTGCCGATCTCAGGAACCGCCTGGAAGAAGTACGCGAAGAACTCAAACCCCTTGGCCTGGATCTCGTGATCGGTTTCGATGCGGCCAGAATGGTGGAAGACCAGATCTCACGTCTTGCCAGGCTCGGCGCGTCCGGGTTCGTTATCGCCCTGTTGGTGCTTTTTCTTTTTCTGCGTCAGTGGCGAGCCGTAGCCGTTGTCGGCCTGGCGGTGCCAATAAGTCTTCTGGCATCCTTGTCATTGCTTTTTCTCATGGGCCAGTCATTTAATCTCATCACGCTTTTTGGAATGTTCGTCGCCATCGGGCTCGTAGTGGACAACAGTGTTGTTGTCTATGAAGCCGTACAACGCCGACTCGAGCAGGGCGCCGATATTGAGAAGGCGGTAAGGGACGGCTTGCGTCGAACCGTACGCGCCATCGTCGCGGCCAGCGCCACCACCGCGGTTGTTTTTCTTCCATTGACCATGGTCGATTTCAACAATGAGCAGATAACCGCCCTCGTCAGAGTGGTTACGTTGTCGGTGTTGTTACCGCTCGGCGCTTCCCTGGTGGTGGCGGTGGGCCTGGTGCCACTGCTGGCGCATCGTCTCGCCGCTCCCGCCGCACTGCGCAAACTTGCCGAAGCTCGCGACCGCCGTTCGCTGCGTGGAGACCTGGTGCCACCAGACCGGGCGCGGCTGCTTTTTGGCGGCATCGTCGCCCGAGCACTGCGACATCCCCCGGCGTGGATATCCGGTACGGTTGTCGCGGTACTGTTGACGGGCATGATTGCCCTGCCCTGGGTCATGGTGAACACGTCGTCTCAAGAACCGCCCGACGGCGACACGGTGCAGTTATCCGTGCGTTTCCCTGCCGGTCAAAGAGGCGTCGAAGCAACCAGTATCGCGCTCGGCCGGTTGGAACGTGCCGCCCTCGACCTCGAAGGCGTGCGCATGGTTGAAGCACTGGCTAGTGAAGACGGTGGTTCGCTCACGGTACATCTCAAAGATGAGCGACCTGCCGGATTTCGATCTCGAGATGTTCGCAATGCCATTCGACGAGTGGGAGAAAAGGTTGACGGACTCGAAATCCTGCGTCCGGGCGAAGATGAGATGGACGGAGGAAAAGGCGGCAACCGTGGAGGCGGCGGTGGACCATTTGAGGGAGGACCGGCGGAAATTGTTCTCTCCGGACCCGAAAGCGCTCAACTGCAGACGTTGGCCAGGAGCGTCAGCGCCCAGTTGCAATCAATGCCTGAAGTGGCAAAAGCCTGGATGTCTTCCCAGCCGGGGTTGAACGAGATCTGGGTAGAGCCGAACCAGCGCGCGTTTGAAGCTTTCGGATTGACCTTCGATGAGGTACTGCCCTTTTTGAACATAGCGGGGCGCGAAGGTCAACGAATGCAAACCGGATTTGTTCTGCCCAGTGGCCGGGAGTTGCCATTGGTGATCGAGCGTAGCGGCGCCCGCAACGACAGCGGGGGAAGCCGCGACCTCCGCCGCTTGCGCGTTCAAACCAACGCGGGGGTCGTGCCGGTCGCGGCGCTGGCGTCGATGCGCCGGATGCCGGCACCGCCGACAATCGTTCATCACAACGGTCGCCGGGAGATCAAGGTATTTTATCGGCTATCGGATGGCGTCCCGAGCACGGGACCGGGCCGGCTTGCGATCGAGGAACAGATCCTGGGCGCCGTACGATCGGTACCGCGCCCCCGGGGTTATACCGTCGAAACCGTCGATCGGGACGAAACCACCAATCAGCTTCAGCAGGTTGTCTTGCCTGCCATATTGTTGCTGTTTCTGGTACTGGCGATGACTTTCGAATCGCTCACGCTTCCGGTGTTGGTGCTCATCTCACTTCCGCTAACGCTGCTGGGTGCTACCTGGGCGCTTGCTTTTGCGGGTATGCCGCTTGGCATGATGGCGATGTTGGGGGCAATGGCTCTCATCGGTTTGACCGTAAACCCGGGAATTTTGTTGGTTGATCGAATGCAACAACTGGTTCTCGGCGCGGGTTGGAGCTCGGGTGGAGCGGCGCTGTCCGCGGTACGCGAGCGAACCCGACCGGTGATGATGACAACGGCTACGACAATCGCCGGATTGTGGCCACTGGCAATCGTCACCGGTCGCGAGAACGAGATCTGGCCACCCTTCGCGACCATTGTGATAGGGGGGCTGGTAACTTCAAGCCTGCTCACGTTACTCATGATCCCGGTGGGCTTCGTCCTGTTGCGGAAACTCGATTCGATTTTCGGCCGCGTGGGTCCATGGTTGGTACTTACCTGGTTGGGCAGCACCGCGCTATCGATAACCGTTCTCATCCTCACCGGGTTGGTTACCTCTACCTTCTGGCAGGTAGTGCTCAGCTTTCTGATCGGCGGCCTGTTACTCACCGTTGTGGTACTTGTTTTCCGACCACGCGAGCTTCCTGAACCCGAAGGCAGCAACGGACCACCGAAACTCGAAGTTCGCTATCTGCACAAGATATACGGCCTGCCCGG
>JAPUJX010000115.1 GCA_027295975.1 Gammaproteobacteria bacterium | reverse complement strand
GTGGTCTGGGCAAAACTGGACGGGGAAATCCGCGGCTTCATCGTGGAACGGGAGTTTGACGGTTTCTCCACGCCGAAAATCGAGGGAAAGATGAGTTTACGCGCCTCGGTCACCGGTGAAATCGTTCTCGAGGATGTATTTGTACCCGAAGAGAATCTGCTCCCGAAAGGCAAAGGTCTGGGTGGTCCTTTCGGGTGCCTGAATCAGGCGCGCTATGGTATCGCCTGGGGCACCATGGGGGCAGCCGAATTCTGCTGGCACGCCGCGCGTACCTATACCCTCGAGCGCAATCAGTTCGGTCGTCCACTTGCCGCCAATCAACTCATCCAGAAAAAGCTCGCCGACATGCAGACCGAAATCACCCTCGGTATTCAAGGTTGCCTGCGCATCGGCCGGTTGATGGACGAAGGACGTCTCGCGGTCGAGAACGTGTCGCTGATGAAACGCAACAATTGCGGCAAGGCGCTGGATATCGCGCGCATGTCGAGGGACATGCATGGCGGAAACGGAATATCGGATGAGTTTCATGTAATCCGCCATGTGATGAATCTGGAGACGGTGAATACCTACGAAGGCACCCACGACATCCATGCGTTGATTCTCGGCCGTGCGCAGACGGGCCTGCAGGCATTCACCGGGTGAATCGGCGTTGCGTCGGTTCGCCGCGTTGGAGCAGCTAATCCGCTAGGTTATGATCTGACCTGTCTCTTGAGACAGAAGTCAGATTGGGGCCGGTTATGCACGACATCAGAACTCGCAGAATCCCATTCGAGTTTCCACAGGATATCGAACCGTACTGGAAACCCGACATGCCCGAGTGGAGCGCGTTGCTCAATGGGCTGTCGCTCACCATGCCTTATCTCGAGCCGTTTTTGATTCGCACAATTCGTGAAGCGGCGGAATCGATCGAAGAAGCGGAGTTGCACAGCGAAGTGAGGGCGTTTGTCGAACAGGAGGCCCAGCACTTTTCCCAACACCGCAAATTCAACGAATTGATCAAGTCGAAAGGTTATCCACATCTAGCCGAGCTGGAATCGGAAATGGAAAGCTATTACCGGAAGCTCGACGCTGCGAGTCTACAAAAACGCATGGCGTATACGTCGGGATTTGAAACCATGACCATCGGTTTGACGCGGTTTCTCATCAACCGACGACGGTGGCTGTTCAAGGATGCCGATCCCAGAGTCGCCTCGCTGATGCTCTGGCATATTGTCGAGGAAGCGGAACACAAAAGTGTTGCCGTCGACGTGTACCGAGCCGTTTGTCCCGGGTACCGCGCCTGGGTTTTCGGATTGTTTCACGGTTCCTTTCACGTGCTTTCCATGGCAATTCGTGGCGCTACGATGATGTTGGTTCGAGATGGCCGTTTCAAATTCGTGAACAAGCTGCGTCTGACCGGGTTGGTTGCGAGTTTTCTGATGACCTGGGCGCCGGTGCTCGTCAGAAGTCTGTTACCGGGTCATCATCCGGATCACATCGAAGATCCCCCGTGGGTTGCTCAATGGATCAACGAATACGATGTCAAAGAAGGTGTTCCATTACTCGACACCAGTCATGACGATATCCCGGCGAGTTTTACGTGACAGGCATTCAGAAGTTGTTGATTGGCCACGGCGCGCTGGTGATGTGGGTAGGGTTTGTCGTCGGTTTCGGGTTTGCGTTTTTTCTGTTGGGCCGGGTCGAACTCTGGCCGGTTCCGGGGAGCATCGCGGTGCAGTTGCCGGGAACCTACGATGCCTGGCGCATGGCGCACCTGGAAGGGGTGTTGAACGGTGCGTTTCTCTGGATTGCCGCGCTGGTGCTGCCGCTGGTACCGATTGGAACGGTGGGAACCCGCCGCCTGGCCTGGGCGTTTATCGTAACCGCCTGGGCTAACGCGATTGCCTCGGGGTTGGACCCATTGTTTCCCGACAGCCGCGGATTACATTTTGGCGGGCCCCTGACCAATTCTCTCGCTTACCTGCTTTTTGTCGTGGGTATCATTGCCATCATGTCGGTAACGGCGGTGATCGCCTGGCGCTGTTTGAAGCCGGAAACGTAATCGAACAACCCGCCGATCCGGCCGATTGACACCGTTCAAACCTGTTCTGCGCGACAGTCGATCGAGTGATATCACTGCCACATCGCTTTGTGGAGATATCGTGGATGTTGACCAGTTAATGGCTTTACACCGTTGTGCCGGACAGTCGTACTGACTATCTTTTCTCCTTGGGGAACCGCGTCGGATAAACTGTTGAGGGCACTATGATTCGAATTATTCTTGTTGACGATCACAAACTGTTCCGCATCGGGTTGCACCGCATGTTACAGGAAACACACGGATTGCAGATCGTGGGTGAAGCAGAAACGGGCGAGGAGGCGGTGCGGCTCGCAAGGGAACTCAGGCCGAGCATAGTGCTGATGGATATCTGGATGCCCGGTATCGGTGGGCTGGAGGCGACGAGACGCATTGTGCGGATGCAGTTGGACATCAAAGTTATCGCGGTGACGGCGTGTGACGAGAATCCCTTCCCACTGCAGGTCTTGAAGGCGGGTGCTTCCGGCTACCTCAGCAAGGGGGTGGCGGCGGAGGAGCTGATCGTGGCAATCAAAAAAGTATTCGTGGGCAAGCGTTACGTGAGCAGCGAGATTGCCCAGACACTGGCGATGAGCACCTACGAGGACGGTCATCGTAGCCCGTTCGAGGCGCTGTCTATTCAAAAGCCTCA
>JAPUJX010000114.1 GCA_027295975.1 Gammaproteobacteria bacterium | reverse complement strand
CCCTCGTTGAGCGGTTTTACGGTCTCCCAGGGTACATCCGTGGCCGGGGCCCACCGCCGCTGAATTGCTTCTTCATAAAGATCGGCAGCGGAATCCGCCCAGAGTCCAGCTTTGTCGCGAATCGAATATCCAACGGGCGGTACACCCTTGCGGGGGATCGCTCCTCTGGGATTGCGGGTCTGATCCGGCCAGTACTCGGGTATCTCTCCGTAGATGCCGACGTTGAGGTCGCCCAGACGCAATCCGTGTTTGCCGGGTTTGACCCGAGTGCCCCATTGATTGCTTCGCCCGGCCCAATCGAACCTGGGCTGCGGAATACCATCAATGGCACCGGGCTGACCTTGTTTACTGTCAGCCGCGGCCTGGCTGGCTTTTGCCTTCGCCACGTCCTGCCTCCCTGATAATTGAGTTTCTCGCCCCGGGGCCTGAGAGCAGCTGAAAAATCATGCCGCGCTGGCTTCGATCATCTCCTGGACGCGGGACCGACCATTTTCGAACCGCGCACCGAACCCGGCGGACCGTACTCGCTTCATGTACTCCTGAAGCTGTCGCTTGCGAATGGCCATGAGCTTTCTGAAACCCTCGTCATACTTGTCCCTCCCACCGCCAAGCAGAACCGCGAGCGCTTCGGAGCTTGCCGTCTGGTTACCGGCTGGATTCTGCGATCCCGCGAGGATCTGCCTTTCCGCTTCGTCCAGATAACATTCAATCTCGTCGTGCCGCTCGGGCGCTTCGGTGGACATGTAACGCATATGCATTACCCCGAACGCAACATGACGAGCCTCGTCCTGGGCACAGAGACGATAGATGGCTTTCTCGGCGTCGTTGTAAGCCATGAGCTCTCCCATCCGGAAAATGGTGAGCACCGCGCCTTCGCCCGATATGTGGAGTCGCGAGGACATCTCCGTGAAATCCCGCGCCAGATCGATGCTGCCTACAACGCCGGCGGTGCCACCGGTCGCCTGCATCAATCCACCCCCATTGGCCAGGGCGCGCTTACGAAACACGTCCATATGCCGGGACTCGTCCATTACCTGGGCCAACAACACATTGCGCGGTTCGAAGTAGTCGGGGGTCGTCTGGGAAATCCACCGGGCTGGAACGTCTCCGGCGACAAATTCCACCTCGGTCAGGAAGGTAGCCAACTCACACTCCGCCTCTTCGATGTCATCGGGAAGCGGTTCAATGGTGTGCCAGGGCACATCGGTGGCTGAACTCCATTGGCGTTGCAAAGCTTCCTCGTAGAGGAAGGAGGCGTTTTCGAGCCAGATCTCGCTCTTGGTGCGGATTGAGTACCCGCCAATTCGATAAGAGTCATTCCGCGCGCCAGCACCGCGCGGTCGGCCGGTCATGTTATCGCTGAACTCCGGCGGGTCGCCATAATCACCCACCTGGATGTCCGCGAGAGTCAAACCGTGTTTGCTCGGGTTTACCTTTGTACCCCACTCGCCCTGTTTGTTCATCCAGCTCAAATCGAGCTCGATCTCGGCCGTAGCTAAATCTATCGCCTCGCCCATGGCGTTCCCTCACTTCAGCGTGCAAACGAAACTTATAGCCGATTTACGTTGGGTAAACCAGCTTACCCGCGGGGTGCCGCTGCAAAGAATTGCTCGCTACACTACGAGTTCATTTGGAGACAGACCCGATGCCAAGACAACTGGCGGTACTCGCAGTGTTGTTTCTCATCCTGCCCATTCCCTCCTCCGAAGCAGCGGAAAGTACCCAGGCGCCCGACTACCTCAACCAGGATCTACGCGCCCGGGTGGAGAAGCTGAAGTCGGACGTTCAGGAGACGCCGACCGACCCCGCGAATCAGACCCAACGGGCGCGCGTCCTCTGGGATTGGGCCAATGCTTTTGCCCTCAATGGCGGTGACCTGCCGGTGAACCTCACGGCCGTTCTGTCGCGGGCGCTCGTTTATCCGGAGAGACTTCTGGGTCGCGAAACAAACCTCGATGAATATGTCGAAGAGCTTTCCCTCCATGACGAACAACCCGACGCGATCGGGAACCTCGTCGCGGACCTCGGCCCATTCAGCGCCGGAAGTTACGTTACCTTGAAGCAGACTTACACCGTTGGTAACAAGCCCATCCAGCCCGGAGGCGGCTTCCTCATCGCCCGGCACTTCATGCCCAACTACGGTCGCTGGCAATCCACGGCACCCGATGAAGACAACTACATCTCAATAACTTCGAGCAACAGCGACGTTTCGTTCAGCGCGGACACGATACCCGTGCAGGGCATGCACGGCGGTTTTCGCACCAGCATCGGCACACTTGTATTCCGCGTCGCTGCCGGGACGCTGCACACCGGTGACCAGGTCACGATCACTTATGGCGACACCAGCGGTGGCAGCCGCGGTTTGCAGATGGCAACCTTCTCGAGCGACCGAATGCCTTTTCCCCTGTACCTCGCGTTCGGGAGTGGCGGGCATTTCCACACCCTGCCTATTCAGCCCGTTGTGGTGACTGGCGCAGGTGTTGCCGGCGTGCACGGATTCGCTCCTTCCATCGTTGCGACAAACGAACCCTTTACCCTGTCGGTGAGAGCGGAAGACGAGAACTACAACAGAGCCGCCGGCACATTGCCCGCCTGGAAGATATTCTTGAACGGCGAACAATTCAGGGATATTGCCCCGGGAGGCAAAGCAATCACGTTGGTTGACGGGATCAAACTCACCGAACCCGGCGTCTACCGTTTCAGTATCGAGAACGCCGACGGTTCCATCAGGGGAGACACCAATCCGATACTGGTCGAAGACAACCCCGAACAACACATTTACTGGGGGGACACTCACGGTCATTCGGGTTTTGCCGAAGGAGTTGGAACGCCTGAACGATTTATGACATGGGCCAGGGACGATGCACGATTGGACTACGTTACCCACTCTGAACACGATCTCTGGATGGACGACTACGAATGGGAGGTGCTGCGCCAAAACGTTCGCGAATTCACCGAAGAGGGTGAGTTCATTGCCTATCTGGGATATGAGTGGACGGTAAACAATCTTCACGGCGGCCACCACAACGTGTTGTTCCGCACGCCCGAGCGCCGCGAACGCATACCGGTTCAATCCTTCCCGACACTTTCCCGCTTGTACGCCGGTTTGCGCGCGAGTTCCAATACCGAGGACGTGGTCGTCATCCCCCATGCTCATCAAGCCGGCGACTACCGGCAAAACGATCCCGAGCTGGAACCTCTGGTCGAGATCATGTCGCAACACGGCAACTTCGAATGGTTTGGCCGCATGTACCTCAAACATGGTCACCAGGTCGGTTTCACGGCCGCATCGGACAACCACTTGAGTCAACCCGGATACACCGCTCCAATGGGTGGGTCGTTGAGTCAGCGCGGGGGCTTAGGAGCCTTGATGGCAAAGGAGAAAACCACCGACGCGCTATTCGACGCCATGAAGTCTTTGCAGGCTTATGCCACAACCGGCGATCGCATCATCATGAATCTGCGCGTCAATGGCACGGAAATGGGACAGCGCGCGCCCTTCGCCACCGAGCGGACGATTACCGGCCGGATCATCGGCACCGCCGCAATAGACACCATCACCCTGGTAAAAAACGACGAAGAGATCTGGCAGCAGGACTACTTTGGAAACGAAAACGACCGGATCTTCGCCGAAGACAGCTTTCTGCTCAGTTTCGCCTCGGACTCCAAGCCCCTGAACTCCGGTGACAACCCACGAGGTTGGCGCAATTGGCGGGGTACGATCGAGATTGCCAACGCGGAACTTCTCCACGCAACCGGTCAGGATTTCCACAACCGTTTTTTCCAGTCGTTGAGGGTTGACGTGAGCAACCCCAATCTTCTGCACTTCGCCACTCAAAGTCGTGGTGATACGAGCTCAATCCTGCTTGAACTGTCCGGAATTCGGCGCAACACCATATTGAAAATCAGCCTGGAGTCATCCCGGGAAACCGGCGGTGGTCCACCAATCTATCGACAACCCCAGAACATCGACGCCGCAGAGGTCACGCTGGCTGTTCGAGACCTCGAGCGCGGCCGCAGTGTTGCACATCTTCAAGTGGATGATTACACCGACCGCATCGTATTACGCCGCGTCGTAACCGAAGGCGTGCAGGACGTTCGCTTCGAATTCAAGGATACGGGTGAACGCGAAGGCGACTACTACTACATCCGGGTGCGCCAGGCGAATGATGCGCAGGCCTGGTCCAGCCCGGTGTGGGTCGGTGGTTATCCCAAGCTTTGACATACAACCGCCCGGACTAATATCTCGTGCCGGTGAAAAATTACAATCTTCACGAGTTATCGTTATATTGCCTGCAACACAAGCTCTCCTATATTTGGGAAGTGATGCCGACACGAGCGAAAAAAACTCCCAAACGCCTCTCGGTGGGGAAACTCGTTCAGCGCGCGGACGAACTATTGGGTTCCGACGAACTCACCATGGATCAGCAGCATCAACTGCTGGTCGCCAAACGTTACCTCGCTCTTGAAGAGCACCCGAACTCCAAAGTGGGACAGGCGGCACTCGGTTGCGCCGAGATACTGATCGATGACGTCAAGCTGGACGTGTACCAGCGCCGCTACGGCGTATCACACAACTGATCGACGCCAAATTGCCATTCGAACTTCATCCCCGCCTCAATGCAGACTGTTTCTTCATTGCGGATCTCTCCTTCAGCCGCCTGCTCCTGATGAACGATCGACGTTTCCCCTGGGTCATCCTCGTC
>JAPUJX010000113.1 GCA_027295975.1 Gammaproteobacteria bacterium | reverse complement strand
TCCCAGAATCACTGAGACAACAGACACCGCCGCCCCGGTTCGTTACGCCGCTACTTCCATGTCCGGACTGTATTCTCCCCGTGTTGCTGCCCCATTCAGCCGAGCCCGCAAAGCGAGGGCGGCTTGCGCGAGCGCGGCGTTTTCGGCACCACCGGCCCACGCTTTGAGCGCCGGCTCCTGCAATGCGCGTCCATAGGAAAAACTCAAACGCCACGGTAAGTTGACTCCCATCGCATTCATCGCATTCAGGTGCACGGTAGATTGCACCGCGGTCTGGCCACCAGATAAAAACACGATCCCCGGGTTCGCGGCGGGAACGGAATTTTTCAGACAGGCAATGGTTCTCTCGGCAACTTCGGCAACACCAGCCTGTTGTGGACAATCCGTACCGGAAACCACCATCGAGGGTTTCAAAATGGTTCCTTCTATGAAAACGTCCTGCTCCGCCATCGCGCGATACAGCGACCGTATCGTCTTGCGGGTGACCGAATCACAGGTTGTTATGTCGTGGCTACCGTCGATCAGCACTTCCGGCTCGACGATCGGCACAATGTCCGCGTCCTGACAGATAGACGCGTACATCGCCAGCGAACGCATGTTTGCTTCGATACATGCGGTACTGGGCAGGCCGTCGCCAATTGTTATCACCGCCCGCCACTTCGCGAAGCCGGCCCCCATCTCACGATATTCGATCAAGCGCTCGCCCAACCCATCGAGACCCTGGGTGAATTTCTCGCCGGGATGCCCCGGCATATCCAGGGTGCCCTTGTCGACTTTGATACCGGGAATGCCGCCTGCGGACGCGATGATCTCGGGAAACGCCCGACCATCACCCGTAGCCTGGCGAATCGTCTCGTCGAAGAGAATGTAACCGGACAGGAATTCGCTGCTGTCTTTTGCGGTGATGAGAATTTCCCGGTAAGCGCGCCGGCTTTCTTCATCAGCCTCCACGCCGATCGAATCAAACCGGCGTTTGCAGGTCGGGTTGCTTTCGTCCATCGCCAGAATGCCTCTGCCCGGTGCGACCATGGCGTTTGCTACATCTTCGAGTCTCTCTCGGTTCATCGCTCACAAGCTCCTGTTATTTTCGCCGATCGACTCGACAAGTATACGTCGGTTCACCCGTCCGATAAGGGTCGGGGTGCCGACTTCTCGCCCGGTCCGCCTTGAAACAGCCGAACCCCACCCAGCGCGCGGCCACTGGTGGTGTTTGTCGGCCTGCACTTTCTGCCAGTGCTAAAATATGCCAAGGCGCGCGGATGGGTATGAAATGTTTGGACTACCTCTTGCCACGACCCTTCTGGTTTTCGGGTTTCCGGTTCTGTGGATCGTTTACACAATCGGTTTTCTCATCCTCTCCCGGAACTGGGAAGAAGATTCCGCCAACGAGGATGAGGAGGCGTGAACTCCACCACCATCCTTTTCCTCATCCTGTATTTCCTCATTGTGTCGGGTGTTGGCATCTGGGCGATGCGCGGTGGGGCTGGCCAGAACCTCGAAGGTTTCCTCCTTGGCGGGCGCAGGGTGGGGCCATTGATAACCGCACTCACGCTGCAAAGCACCTCGATGAGCGGATACATGTTTCTGGGGGCCGGCGCGCTCGGATTCGGCGAAGGTTACTGGGCGTTGTGGTACGCGGCCGGGGACATCGGCGGTGGGGTATTGAATCTCTCCATCATCGGTCGGCGCATGCGTAAGTTTTCCGAGTTAATGGGTGCATTGACGTCCATCGAATATCTGGAGAAACGTTACCCCTCCCCGGCAATCCGCCTCATAGGCGCCGCCCTGACCATATTCCTCCTCGGAGCCTACGTGCTGGCGCAGTTTATTGCCGGCGGCAAAGGGATGGCGTTGGTCACTGGGATGCCTTATGCAGCGGCCCTGTTCATCGCGGTAAGCATCATCATGTTGTACACGTTGCTTGGAGGTTATCTCGCCGTCGCGTACACCGACTTCTTCCAGAGCGTGATCATGTTGATCGGCATGGTCTGGATCGCCACGGCGGCGCTTGCGGAAGTGGGTGGGCTAACCGCGGCAAACCAGGCCATCGGTGCCCTGGACCCCACGTTGTTGTCTGTGTGGGGCAGAGATCTCGCTTTCGAGGGTCGGTGGGGCATCGCTATTGGCGCGGTCATGGTGTTCTCTATCGGGTGCATGGGATGGCCTCATCTGGTCACCCGCCACATGGCGATGGCGCGCCCGATCACCGCTCGCCGGGCCGGTGGATATGCCACGCTGTTCAATCTGTTTTTCGTATCCACGCCATACCTGGTCGGCATTCTGGCCATCATCATCCTGCCGAAACTGGGCGACCCGGAACTCGTGATTTTCAAGGTTGCCGAAAAGCTTCTTCCACCCGCGATTACCGGGCTGGTCATGGCCGCCATCATGGCTGCTATCATGTCGACGGCGGATTCGTTGTTGTTACAGACGGGTTCGGTTGCCTCCAGGGATATTTATCAGCGATTTGTCAACAGACACGCCTCGGAACAGCAGATGGTATGGGTCTCCCGCGGGTTGGTTCTGGCGATAGGTATGGTCGGTTATCTCATTGCCCTTCTCGAGCCACCCACCGTCTTCGCAATCGTCGTGTTTACCACCAGCGTACTGGGCAGCGCCTTCCTCCCTGCCTACGTCTGCGCGGTATGGTGGCGCAAAGCGAATACGCCGGGAGCCATAACCTCGATGGTGAGCGGCGCCAGCATCGCCACCGCGTGGGAACTGGCGGCTCTTTGGGACCCTACCGGCCTACATCCCATGCTCGCGGGAATAGTCGGTTCGACCGCCGCGATGATTATCGTTAGTCTTGCAACACAGCGCATCGCGCCGGTTCCAGACTATATCGTCGCCACTATGGATGCGGCGGCCCGGCTCGAGCCATCATCAGCGACAGGCACCTCAACTGCCTGAAGTAACAAGGAGGTCCATGTCTATTCAGCTTCGACAGATCGCCCTAGTAGCAGAATTCCTCAAACCGATTATCGAAGATCTCTCCTACACGCTCGGGGTAAATCCGTGTTTCATCGACGACGCAGTGAGCACCTGGGGACTCGAAAACACCCTTCTTGGAATCGGCAACAATTTCATAGAGGTGGTCGCCCCAATCAAAACCAATACCGCCGCAGGACGCTATCTGGAACGCCGGGGTGGCAACGGCGGCTACATGGTTATCTGTCAGGCCGGCAGCCATGCCGAACAACTGGAGATCAGAGAGCGGGCATTAGCCGAGGGTGTGCGTATTGCCTGGGAACGGGAAACGGCCCACAACCACCTCATGCAGTTGCACCCGCGAGACATGATTGCGTCGTTTCTGGAGGTCGACTGGGATCAGCACGACGATTTCGATGGCAACTGGGAACCGGCCGGCGGCCTCGCATGGCAGGAAAAAGTAGACCAGTCATCGATCGTCGACATGGTAGGGGTTGAATTACAGGGACCTCAGCCCGAGGTGCTGGCGCAACATTGGGCGCAGATTCTCGGGCTCCCGATGAACGACGATCTGACCGTGGAGATCAACAACGCCAGGCTGAGATTTGTCGAAGCCACCGACGGCCGGGGGCCTGGCCTGAGCGGCATCGATCTGACCGTGGCGGACAAACCCGGCATTCTGAAACGAGCGAAAGAACGACGCGCCTACGTTTCAGACCAGCAACTGACAATCAGCGGGTTTCACTTCTACCTCACTTCCGTTTGAGGAAGAGTTTCTACCGGGAGGCAGAGGATGGAGTCAAACCCGCAAACACAAATCGGAGGATCACACGTGAAGCAATGGAAATTTCTCCGGGAAATACTCATCGGGATTCTGTTTGGGTTCTGCACTTCCATAACAACGGCGGCAAGCATACCCGTCCCAACCGATATCGTGAAAACCTCGAACGGAGCCATTCGCGGTCTGATCGAGGACAACGGAGTGGCTGTATTCAAAGGTGTTCGTTACGGCGCATCACCCACCGAGGCTCGGCGTTTTCTGCCCCCGGTACGGCCCGAGCCATGGAGTGAAGTTCTTGACGCGACCGGCTTCGGTGCTCCGGCCATGCAACTGTATTCGCGTAATTCGGTGGCTTCAGACTTAGGCCTGCAACTCGCGACGATCTTTACAACCCGCTCGGATATGAAGATCGACAACGAGGATTGTCTGTTCCTGAACGTGTGGACACCCGACACCGACGATGCAAAACGACCCGTGATGGTCTGGCTTCACGGTGGGGGTTACGCGTACGGTTCCGGCGCCTGGCCGGTTTACGACGGTGCCCGTCTAGCAAACAAGGGCGACGTGGTTGTGGTTACCGTCAACCATCGCCTCAACGTATTCGGTTATCTGCACCTCGCGGAAGTTGCGGGAGACAGGTATGCCCACTCGGGTAATGCGGGCATGCTGGACATCGTCCTCGCGCTCGAATGGGTCCGCGACAACGCGGCGGCGTTCGGTGGCGATGCGGGGAACGTCACGATTATGGGAGAGTCCGGCGGGGGCTCCAAGGTCAGCCATCTGCTGGCCATGCCAGGCGCGGCTGGTCTGTTCCACCGGGCAATCATCCAAAGCGGACCCGGGCTCACAGGTGTTCCTTCGGTTGATGCCGCCAGAGCGGCAAATTCTATCCTCCAGGAGCTTGGTATCGACAAGGACAACCTGGACCTGCTTCAACAACTTCCCGCACAAACAATCCTGGATGCAGTTCAGGCGGCAACTGCCAGAGCCGGCGGCGGTTTTGCCGCTCTGCGATTGGCTCCCGTCGTCGACGGCGATGTCCTGCCGAGAGACCCGTTCACTCCAACGGCGCCGGAGGTTTCCAGAGACGTGCCCATCCTGATTGGGTGGAACAAGGACGAAATGACCATCTTCAACACGAGCGCACCCTGGTTCGGCTCGTTGACGGACAATCAGTTGGTGGCTCGCGTGAAGCTGGTCGTTGGCGACAAAACACCCGCACTCCTCGCCGTTTATCGCGACATGTACCCCGACTACTCCCCGTCATATATCTTCAACGCAATCGTCGGCGACAGTCGCATGTTTCGCGGTTCGGTCACCCTCGCCGAACGCAAGGCGGCACAAAACGGGGCTCCCGTTTACCAGTATTACCTGACATGGGAAACGCCGGTGGCAAACGGGGTGCTGAAAGCTCCTCACACCCTTGATATTCCGTTCATGTTCAACAACGTCGACATCGCGGCGGCATTAACCGGAGATAGTGACGAGGCCAGGGCGCTCGAACACCAGATGTCCAGTTCCTGGATAACATTCGCACGGACGGGAAATCCGAACAATCCAGCCGTTCCAGATTGGCCG
>JAPUJX010000112.1 GCA_027295975.1 Gammaproteobacteria bacterium | reverse complement strand
AGGAGCAGAATTTCAGTATGAGCGGGTAAATAATGGAATCGAACCAGATTGAAACCGGCAAGATAACCGAATTGATGCCGCAACAGGACCGGCAGATCATCAAGTCGAATAGGCTCGACGATGTGTGTTACGACATCCGCGGTCCGGTGTTGAAGGAAGCTCACCGGCTCGAAGAGGACGGCCATCAGGTGATGAAGCTCAACATCGGCAATCCCGCACCCTGGGGATTCGATGCACCCGAAGAAATCCTGCTGGACGTGATTCACAACCTTCCGACCTCCCAGGGTTATTGCGACTCCAAGGGTATCTACTCCGCTCGTAAGGCAGTGATGCAATACTGCCAGCAGCTGCGAATTCCCAACGTCGATATCGACGACATCTATATCGGCAACGGTGTATCCGAACTCGTCGTCATGGCATTGCAGGGTTTGCTGAACACCGGCGATGAAGTGCTGATACCGGCACCGGATTTCCCCCTGTGGACCGCCGCGGTCAACCTGTGTGGGGGTAAGCCGGTACACTATCGATGCGACGAGGGCGCCGGCTGGTTCCCGGACCTCGGTGATATCAAAGCGAAAATCAGCACACGCACGAAAGCGCTCGTGGTGGTCAACCCCAATAATCCGACCGGGGCGGTATACGACCGGGCGCTGCTCACCGATCTCGTCGAAGTTGCCCGTTCGAGAGACCTAGTACTGTTTTCAGACGAGATCTACGACAAGATTCTCTACGACGATGCCGATCACGTTCCCCTGGCGACCCTCGCCGAAGATCTCCTCATCGTTACTTTCAACGGCTTATCGAAAACCTACCGCGTTGCCGGATTTCGCACGGGTTGGATGGTATTGAGCGGCGCCAAACATCGAGCCCGGGACTACATCGAAGGCCTCGATATCCTGGCATCCTTGCGCCTGTGCGCCAACGTACCGGCCCAGCATGCTATCCAGACCGCGTTGGGCGGGCATCAGAGCATCAATGAATATCTCAAACCAGGGGGCCGGTTGTACGAGCAGCGCCAAACCGGCTACGAGATGTTGGACAACATCAACGGCATCACCTGTGTAAAACCCATGGGGGCACTTTATCTCTTTCCAAAACTCGACGTCGCCAGGTTCAACATCTCGAACGATGAACAGTTTGCTCTGGATCTTTTACGTCAGGAGCACATCCTCGTCGTGCAGGGGTCCGGATTCAACTGGCCCGAACCAGATCATTTTCGAATCATCTTCCTACCTCGGGTCGAAGATCTACAGACGGCGCTGTCGCGACTGGACCGTTTTCTCTCCAGCTATCGTCAATGACCGATATCAATATCGATGATTTCTTCAAGGACGCTGCAAAAACGCTGGTCCAGCTGTATAAGACTTTTCCGCGCCGGCACGGGGTTTTTGTGGACGAAATATACGGCACCGAAGAACTCGACGAGTACGGGATGCACAGCGAGCGTTACCTCGCCTGCTTCGGCACGCTGATCTGGCTGGGAGAGGAGGGTTTTCTGCGCTACGCAGACACGATCCGATATGATGCCATCGACCAGGCCGTTCTTACGGCGCGGTGTTTTACCCAGTTATGCGCACCCGCAACCAGCCTCGAACCCATGGATGTTACCGATCTGCCGACTTCCGTGCGAATCGAAAAATCGACCAATATTCATGGCCTGGAAAACGCCGTCAAGGAACGCTCATCGGCCCGGGTTCGATCCGCAATGCTCGACCTCATGAAGGCAATGGAAAGTGGGTCGTCGAGGTAATCCCCGGAACGGGGAGTAAAACCGAGAGAATGATCGCTGGATGAGGCCTGCGCAACGTGCCGCTTTCAACCCCTACCCTCGGAATCGAAATATTCCCACCTTGAGCGCGCGATCGGGATAACTGTCCGGGAAGTCAGCGGATGCGGGCAGATAATTCAACCAGGTGCACTGGGGACACCACCGCGCCATCTGGGAAGGTAGAAAGTCGGTATTCAGGAAAGGTGAGTTCAAACAGGCCATCACGTATCCACCTGGTTCGGTGAACTCGGGGATACGTTTCAGGATCTGTCCGTACTGTTTTTCGGCAACGAAGCTGCCCCTCTGGTTCGTAGGCGGATCAATCACCACGATATCGTAGGGTCCCAGTTGCCTTACCTTCCGCCAGGATTTGAAGAGGTTGTGCGGCAACATGTTTACCAACCGCAGATCATGATCGTTGGCGCGATGGTTTTCCGCACCCCACTCCAGCGCGCTCATACTCATGTCGTTGTTGACGACACTTCGAGCGCCACCCGCGATTGCCGCGACGGAGAAGGCGCAGGTATATGCGAATAAATTCAGTACCCTTTGCCCGTTGGCTCGTTCACGCAGCCAGCGGCGCGCCGGTGCCATGTCCAGAAAGAGCCCGATATTCTGATTGCGGGTGGGATGTACTTGGAAATTCAACCCGTCCTCCGTGACCAGAAGCTCATCGGGCACCATGCCACTGACGATTCGGGTATCAGTACGACGACCCAGACGCTCCTGAACGCAGACACCTTCGACATCCAGGCGCGAAACCAGCAAACCGGCCAGCGAAACAGCCCCCAATCCGTCTTCCGCAAACGAACCCACCACCAGACAGGGCGGGAATAAATCCACGGTGATATCCTCGTATCCCGGATAAGAGTGGCCGCGACCGTGAAACAATCGGGAGGCGTTTGCCGAATCCGATTCGTATCTGGCGACGCAACGTTCGATGACAATTTCAAAGTCCCGCACGATGATCCACCCGGTACCACAGTCGGTCTTCGTACCCCGTCGTCACCTCTATCAACCCCGACCACTCGCGATCCAACTCTGCATCGTCGGTATCGATCAGCAATGGCCTCCCCGCCAACGAGAGAAGTTTGCTGCGCGTACCGATGACCCAGACGCTGGCGCGCGGTAGCTGTTTGAGAAACCGAGCGCTGAGTTGCTGGTTGCCGCGGCCGAACAGGAAACCTTGATCGCGGGTGAAACTGACTACGAGAACCGGCGCCTGTCTGTCATCCGTCAGGATTCGATCGTGTAACCATCGGGCATTGACGTCTTTCCCCAACTGATTACCTTCCTGCCACACATCCACGCCCATCAGGCTGGCATCCATCCCCAATGCACGTTTAACCGCCATCACGCTGCTTCCCGGACCCAGCACATAAACCCCGTTGTTCCCCTCCATGCGTGCGACGACATCGGCGGTGATCTCATCCAACGCCATCAATTCGTTCTCGCGACCACCCTGCTTGGTGTGTTGCAGAAATCCGCCGAGTTCCGGCACGGCAAGCTCGCCGTAAAAACGCGGCCTCAGCTGCCCGGCGCGTAATGCCGTTTCGTCGAGATCGCGTACATCTGCAAGGGTCGAACGCACCAAGCCACCGCGGACCAGGCGGATGAGAACCTCGCCGGCAACCTCCGGGGTAGTGGCAAACACGCCGGAATGCATCTTCACCCCGGCTGGAATACCCAACACGGGGAGCTTGGTTTCCACCGCTGCAAGCACGTCTCGCGCGGTGCCGTCTCCTCCAGCGAAAATCAGTAAATCCACCTTCTCGAAGAGAAACCTTTCCGCCGCACGGCGGGTGTCGTTTGCAGTGGGTTCATCGACGGGGGTCTCGAGAACCACGCCAGGCGCCTCAAACTCATCGAGCAGCAACCCAACCATCGATCCTCCCCAGGTGACCCAGTCGATTTGCTCGAGTACCTCGGCTGAGCGCACCAGAGTACGGCGGGCACGGGCAACACCACGCGCCTCCCCTCCCAAGGCTGCCGCCCTGCTCTGCACGGCACGCCCGTCACTTCCCTTGAGGCCCACGCTTCCACCGATGCCCGCGACTGGATTGATCAGCAGGGCAATTTTCAGCACAGATCCGACGCTACTATTTCGCTCACCCGTTCGGCTATCGCCAGGGCCGCCGTCATTCCGGGAGACTCTATGCCCAAGAGGTTAATGAGCCCCGCGACGCCATGATCCGCGGGCGAATCGACCCGAAAATCGACCCCCGGCGTGCCGGGCGGAGCTATCTTCGGACGGATCCCCGTATATGAAGGGTGCAGGCGCGTTTCGTCGAGGTTCGGATAATAACGTCGAATGGCGGCAACAAAATCCGCGCGATTGGAGATATCGAATGCGTAATCGATTTCGTCTATCCAGTGAACATCGGGACCGAACTTCACCTGTCCCGCCATATCCATCGTGACATGGACACCAAGACCACCCCGATCGGCTACCGGATAGACCAGGCGCGAAAACGGTTGTTTTCCGGAATAGGCGTAA
>JAPUJX010000111.1 GCA_027295975.1 Gammaproteobacteria bacterium | reverse complement strand
TTGAAATCCTGCAAAGAACCCTTGCCGACCAGATATTCGCCCCACAACACGCTCATGCGCCTGTCCAGGTAATGGGTTACCTGGAAACCACCGGACTGCGTTTCAGTCACCTGTGGATCTGCGGCATGGGCGAAACCACCTGGCCCCTGGCACCATCGGCCAACCCTTTCATTCCACCCAGCGTGCAACGTGCGCATAACCTCCCTCGGATCGATCACGCATCCGAACTCGAATTTGCCCGCACGCGGATGCAACACTGGCGACAATCGAGTAAACGGCTGGTCTTCAGTCATGCCGTCGACGATGGTGAATCTCTGCAATTGCCGAGTGTACTCACGCGAGACGTCGACCTGACAACGGTAACCAGGCTCATCAAGGGGTACCGCGTTTCATCTCATCCCTACTTTCAACGCCGAGGTGTGATCCTCGAAAAATACGAAGAAACCTCCGGCACCGAAGTATCACCCGGAAAGATCCAGGGCGGCAGCGCGCTGCTGCGTGATCAGGCGGGTTGCCCGTTCCGGGCCTGGGCCATCCACCGCCTGGGACTCAGGGAAACGAGAGTGCCTCATGCATTTCCAGACGCTCTGGACCGCGGTATCTTGATTCACGAGGCGCTGCATCGGCTGTTGCAGGATCATGAAGACCAGGCCTCTCTCGCCAGGATCTCCGCGCACAACCTGAAGACGGTCGCTCGACTCACCGTAACGGACCTGTATGGACGGTTCCCTGCTTCTTATCGCGAGCGAGAAATCGAACGCCTCCATGGAATTCTGCAAACCTGGATATCGTTCGAGAAGACGCGAGCGCCTTTCCAGATAGACAATCTCGAGGCCGATACCCTTATCGAATTATCAGGATTCCGACTCTCCTTGAGAATAGACCGCATCGATCGCGTTGGCGACAGCCTGGTTGTCATCGACTACAAGACAGGCCGCCTCCGGAGCGGCCGGTTGACGGGAACGCCTTTGCTGGAACCTCAGCTCCCCGTTTATGCCATCGCCACACAAAGGGTCGCAGCGGTGCTTTTCGCTCGAATTGCCGAAAACAGGGTGACCTTTGCCGGGGTTGCCGAGCCGGATCTCGATCTCCACCCTGCCCGCCTTGGCAAACTCCCGGCGGGAGGTTGGCCGGAAGTGCGGACGACCTGGGAACGTCAGCTCGACGATATCCTGAATGAATTCAAAAACGGTTACGCGGCGGTGACGCCGCGGGACAACACCTTGTGCAACACCTGCCACCTGGCGGCTTTGTGCCGAATTCATGGGATCGGACGAACGGATCCAACATGAAACAACCGACGGATCAAGCGCAAAGAGAACTGGCCGTCGATGGGAATCGCTCGGTTATTGTTCAAGCACCGGCGGGTTCTGGAAAGACGACGTTACTCGTCACCCGTTATCTGCGATTACTCGCACGGGCGCAGAAACCCGAAGAGATCCTCGCAATCACTTTCACGATCAAATCCGCCGGGGAAATGCGGACGCGCATTTTATCGGCGTTGAGAAACCGTGAGCCAACCGCCGCTGGCGCACTCGCGCGCAATGAGAAAATGGGCTGGAACCTGCTGGAGCAACCCCGAAGGTTGAAGATACTGACCATCGACAGCTTCGCCATGTCGGTAATCCGGCAACTGCCTTTGGCGAGCGGCTTGTACCCATATACACGACTGCTCGAGGAACCGGGAGATCTATACCTGAATGCGACTCGGCAGGTGTTGTACAAGCTGTATGAAGACGACCCGCTCGGTCCCACCATCGCGGAATTTCTTGCCCTCGTCGATAACGACTACGCCCAGGCGCAACGCCTGATCATCAACATGTTGGCTCGCCGCGACCAATGGCTCGACGCTGTTCGCGAGCTTGTTTCCGCACACCAACGTTCTCCCGATGCGCTTCAGGCTATCTTGAGCAGGGGAGTCGACCGCCTGGTGGATCGCGCGATATCGGAATTGACCAGCCGTCTCGACAACGGGCAAATCGAAACCATGGACGCCATCGTTAGGGGAGTAGCCGCTGCCCGGAAACAAAACGTCGAACATGCGGGAGCAAGATGGCGGCTGCTTGGGGAAACGCTCACCACCCAAAAAGGGCGGTTTCGCCGACAACTCACGCGAAGTGACGGATTCGACCCGGTGAACAAGAAGGCAAAAACGCGAGCTCTATCTCTAATCGAAGATTTACAAGCGCTGCACTGCGAGCCACTCGTCGAGAACCTCCGCCACCTGCCGGACAGCAGGATCCCGGAAGATCGTCTGAACGAACTTGCTACCATCTGCATTGTGCTTGCGGTTGCGGTCGTGGCATTGAACGAAGAATTCAAGCGCGAGGAAGCCGCCGATTTCAATCAACTGCTGCTTTCCGCCCGAAACGCATTACGTAACGTAGACGAACCCACCGAACTGGCGCTCGCTCTCGACTACCGCATCCATCACATACTGGTAGACGAGTTTCAGGACACTTCGGTTTCCCAGTTCGAAATGTTCGCCGACCTCGTGGAAGGTTGGAGCGAAGAACAAGGCAACACGTTCTTCGCAGTGGGCGATCCGATGCAGTCCATCTATCGCTTCCGCGACGCGGACGTGAGCCTTTTCTACAAGGCCTGGAACGAGGGAATTGCCGGTCTGCCACTGGAAAAGATACGTTTATCCAGCAACTTCCGCGCCTGTGCCCCCCTGGTAGATTGGCAGAACAGTTCGTTCATCGATGTCATGGGAACCATTGAGGATCCACTGTTGGGCCGGGTTCCCTACGAAAAAGCGGTCGCCGCGCGCACCGATGCACATTCTGGCGGCGTGTACATCGAACTGTATCGCGACCGCGCCGACCAGGTTTCCGGGGTGATCGCGCGCATTACCGAATTGATCGAAGCACACCCCTCCGCACATATAGCTCTTCTGGTGCGCAGCCGAAGTCATCTCGCGACGATTCTACCGGCACTACGCCTGGCCCGGCTGCGCTGGCGTGCCCGGGATATCGATCCGTTGGTCGAAAAGCCCGTCGTACGGGATCTGCTTTCGCTGTTGAGTGCAATAGACAATCCCAAGGACCGGTTAGCCTGGATGTCCGTCCTGCGCTCACCCTGGGTCGGGTTGAGTCTGCCCGACCTCGAGCAGTTTGCAACCGTCGAGGACATCTACAACGCAATCACCGAAAATCCTCCGAACCTTTCGGGGGACGGCATGTTGCGCACGGCGCGCCTCAAAACGGCGTTGCTTGCCGGGTTTCCGCTCATCGACCAGGCTCCGCCTCGAAGTGTCATTGAAAAAATCTGGATTCAGTGTGGCGGAGTCGACGCATATGCCGACCCGAGTGCAATCGAACAGGCCGAGTGCCTGTTGGATCTGATCGATGCGCAGGGGTTTGATGGCCTCAACCCGACGGCGGTGCTCAACGCGGCGCAAAATCTGTATGCTAACGACTCGACAGAGGCGCAGCTCGAAATTCTCACCATCCACAAATCCAAAGGGCTGGAGTTCGATCACGTCATCTTGCCATCAATGGAACGTGTAGCGGCCCGCTCGGACGCGCCGTTGCTCAGATGGCGTCCGGAGTCTCCCGGTTTACTGATTGGTGCTCGAGACACACCCGGCAGTTACGCCTGGCTTGCACGCGAGGATAAGGCCCGCGAAGCGCATGAACTGGAACGGCTTCTCTATGTGGCATGTACCCGCGCGAAGGATTCTCTGCATCTGTTCGCAACGGTCGATGAGCGCCCTGCTCCCTCTTCACTCCTCGCGCTGCTGTGGCCACAGTTGAAAAACACTCCCCTTCATACGGTGGGACATCAGCCGCAGCAAACGGAGTTGTTCGAATCCAGAGGATACGAAAAACTACCCGCGGACTACATCTGGTCACCCCCGCATACGGTCAGCGAATTAGCGGACGTTCCCCGACGCGGATCCGAGTCGATGGCCGACACGTTGAGCGGCAAGGCGGAAGTTGCCCTTGGCACCGTGCTCAACCATACGTTTTATGTGCAGGCGGAGTACGGGATCCCAGCCAACATGGAAACATTCATCAACAAACGTCGCCGGTACTGGCGCGAGGAACTTCGCAACGGCGGCGTTCCGGAAACGGCACACGAATCTCTCCTCGCCGAAATCGCGCGACAGATTCGCAACCTGGTCGAAGACGAGAAAGGCTTATGGTTGCTCAACCAACATCCGGGGGCACAATCCGAATTGCCACTCACCGGTAATCTGGAAGGAGAATTGATCAACGTTCGCCTGGACCGCACTTTTGACTTCGAAGGTATTCGCTGGGTAATCGATTACAAAACCGCCAACCTCGACCCGGCACAATCGGTTGAATTGTTCATTCACAATGAAAAGCTGCGTTATCTCCCGCAACTGGAGAGGTATCGAAACATCGCAGCCGCGGCTTTTGGCGTACCCGTGCGGATGTCACTCTACTTTTCCGCATTACCGCGCTTCGAGGTGGTCCCTTGATTTTCCCAACCGCGTAAGTCAACATGCCCGGCCATGGAGATCTCAGCACTCATGACGCCGCATACCGCCTCCGCCGGTGAGAGTTTGCAGCGCCTTGTTTCCTATTATTTTTTTATGACATAACACGCCTGAGATAGATATCGAAGGCAGTGTACGTTGCCTTCGGACAAGAACCCCGACGGGCAGCGCCACAAGGGGTTTTTTTTTGCCCGGATGCGCCGGGTTGTCAACAGGGAAACGATAATGTCGCAGCTCGAAAATCAGAACATCGTAGCGCACGAGGTACTCATTACACCCGAGCAGTTGAAAGCCAGGCTGCCGGTGTCCGAAGAGGTGCGGGAACGCGTTCAAGCGGCACGCGAAGCAGTTTGCGGTGTCCTCGACCGTAGTGACCATCGTCTCCTCATCGTGATAGGCCCTTGCTCCATTCACGACGTCGATGCGGCGCGGGACTACGCTCGACGGCTGCGGAGGCTCGCGCTCGAACTGGAAGACAGCCTGCTGATTGTGATGCGCGCCTACTTCGAGAAACCTCGCACCACGACCGGCTGGAAAGGGTTGATCAACGATCCTCACCTCGACGATACATTCTGTGTTGCGGAGGGGTTGCAGATCGCACGCTCTTTGTTGCTGGACATTGCCACCCTCGGACTGCCCTTGAGCACGGAAGCGCTG
>JAPUJX010000110.1 GCA_027295975.1 Gammaproteobacteria bacterium | reverse complement strand
GGCTCGGCAGCGGCACGGAATATCTCGACCCGATCACCCCCCAGTATCTGGGCGACCTGGTGAGTTGGGGGGCAATCGGCGCCAGGACTACCGAGAGCCAGATACACCGGCAACTGGCATCGGGGCTGTCCTGCCCAATTGGATTCAAGAACAGCACCGATGGCTCGATTCAAATCGCGGCGGACGCCATCAAGAGCGCGGCTCATTCGCATATTTTTCTTTCCGTAACCAAACAAGGCCACTCGGCAATTTTCTCAACGTCCGGCAATGAAGATTGCCACATTATCCTGCGAGGCGGCGGTGGAAAACCGAACTACGATAACCCTTCGGTGCACTATGCAAGTCGTTTACTCGAACAGGCGGGTCTCGTTAACCGGGTGATGGTCGATATGAGCCACGCCAATAGCGGCAAAAACCACCGACAACAGATCAACGTGTGTGATGATATCTGCGGCCAGCTTGGGCAATCCGAATCACGGATCTTCGGCGTGATGATCGAAAGTAACTTGCTCGAGGGTAGTCAGAAAATCGCCACGGCGGGCGAAATGACCTATGGGCAGAGCGTCACGGACGCCTGCCTCGGATGGGAAGACAGTGAAGCCTGCGTTGATGCCCTGGCCAGTGCCAGTGCCGCTCGCATGTGCGGGAAAAAATAGCTATCGCCGCAACTCATCACAGCGCGCGGCCATGATGAAATCGTTGAGATGCAGCCCGCTGATCGCATGGGTCCACCAGCACACATCCACCCTGCCCCACTCGATGATGAGTTGGGGATGATGATCTTCCGCCTCGGCTAGTTCTCCAACGGCATTCGCAAAGTTCAGCGCCGAGACAAAATTCGGAAAGTCAAAAGTGCGGGCGAGCTTATCGGTGCCTTTTTCGGAATCGATCACCCATCCGTCCAGTTCGGCCAACAAACTCGTTTGCTCATCCGCGGAAACCCGTACTGCATCAGCGTTGCAGGCCACACACTTCTTTTCTGCCAGATCACTCACGTTCTGCGCCTCCAATCGACCAATCGTTCGACCATCAAACCAGCAAATATCGCACAGTACAACAGCGGCTCGGCATAACCGTCTTTGGTCAACCACAACAGATGCAGCAAGCCCAGGCCCATGGCTGGATATACCAGTTTATGCAGCCGCCGCCAGCGTCTTCCCAGGCGCCGCTGCCAGCCGCGTGTGGAGGTGAGCGCCAGCGGCAAAAGTAGCAACAACGCGCTGATGCCCACGGTAATATAGGTGCGGTCTACGAAGTCCTCCAGAACGATCCGCCACTCGAACTCGGCAAGAAACCCCAGATACGAGAGCATATGTAATACCGCATAAGCGAAGGCAAAAAGGCCGATCATTCGACGGTATCTGCCAATGGCCGGTTGCCGAAAAAGCCGACGCATGGTCGATACACTCAACGTGAGCAACAGTAGTCGAACGGTCCAGTCACCGAAAAAATGCAACACTGCTTCCCCAGGATCGGCGCCAAGCACCACCCCGGGGTTGCTCAACTCCCGCGAAACCGCATACCCCAGCCACACCAGCGGCAGGCTGAGAGTCATGAATACCACCACTTTCAAGAGGCGAACGCTAACCTGCATAATTCACCGAATTACCCCGGCAGCAAGCCGATCCGCTTCCGCTGCTGGAATCCGTGTTCCTCATCAAGGATTGGTGGTTTGGGACCGCGCTAGTCCAAATCCAGGGTAGCCAGAACGCCTAATAATAGCGCCGAAGATCCATCCCCGCGTACAGCGATGCCACCGCTTCGCCATACCCGTTGAACGGCCGGGTTGGAATCCTGTTCTGATTGAACAGACTCGTAGGCAATCGCCGTTCGCTGGCCTGACTCCATCTCGGGTGCGGCACCGCCGGATTCACGTTGGCGTAGAATCCGTACTCGCGCGGCGCGAGGATATTCCAGGTATTTCTGGGTTGCCTCTCCGTGAAGCGGATCTGCACGATCGATTTGACGCTTTTGAATCCATATTTCCACGGAACGATCAACCGCCACGGTGCGCCATTCTGTTTTGGCAACGTTTTGCCGTACAAACCGACCACCATGATGCTCAACGGATGATATGCCTCATCGAGGCGTAACCCTTCGACGTAAGGCCAGTCGATGCTGGTGAACAACGAACGTTGACCAGGCATTTCGCTCGGCCGAACCAGGGTGGTGAACTCCACATATTTAGCGTTGCCCGTTGGCTCGAGGCGCTGCAGCAGCGCCTTCAATGGGATGCCCAGCCAGGGCACCACCATCGACCAGGCTTCGACACAGCGAAAACGGTATACGCGTTCCTCCGGGGTCAGACCTTTGATCAGATCTTCGTAGTCGAATTCCCCCGGCTTGGCAACCTCTCCACTCACCCTGACCTTCCACGGATCGGTGGTGAGTTTATGTGCGTGACGAACCGGATCGCCCTTGTCCATGCCGAATTCGTAGAAATTGTTGTAGCTGGTTATGATTCGTTCGGGGGTCAGCGGCTCATCAGGCGGGTCGATGTTGGCGCCCGCGAAACCCGCCGCGGCGAGTCCCACACCGCCGATGGAGAGGTCACGAACGAAACGGCGCCGCGAAACATAGGTGGATTCCGGGGTGATTTCGGAGCCGGGCACGGAATCTGGTTTACGAATGAGCAAGGTGGTTATCCTCTTTATGTATGCAGCTTAGATGTCGGCTTTCTCTCACAGTTCCACGGTGTTTCGGTCGAGGGAACAAACGCGGATGGAGTTTACTCCAATGGCACTCCCCCACCGCCAGAGTTTTTGCTCTGTACCGCCTCCCAGAGGGCCTGAGCCGGTCCCGAAAGGGCGTAGAGCGTTGCAAAAAGAAGCAGCGCCCGCGGTAGATCCGCCAGTAAAATCGCAAAAAGCAGTACCGCAAGCACCAGGGTGATGAAGGGAACCCGTCCCCGGATGTCGAACCCTTTCGGCGAGAAGTAGGTAAAGTTCGAAACCA
>JAPUJX010000011.1 GCA_027295975.1 Gammaproteobacteria bacterium | reverse complement strand
TTCACTTTAATCAACTGATTGGTCTGATGAAGCACCTGCCGGAATACGGCAGAGAGCCGTCAACAGAATACCGTCTCCTATAGACAGCTGCCTCTCGAAGACATTGGGCATCTCTAAGTAATTGTTATTATTGAACTAGCTGGAGCCGCCCGTGGACGCAAGTGTCCAACAAGTCATAACGGGTCCGGACAAAGTCCGGCAATTTTCCGGCAGTGCACACGTGGCCCGCCACGGTCATTTCAGCAAACACTTAAGCGCAAAATCGATTCAACGAAAAGGACTGCTTGCGGGCCATTATTGGTCATTCGGATCGCGCGGCAGTGATTCGTTTCCTTAACGGACAGAATAACTGCTTACACCTAGGAGCAGCCGGTCGTGCGATAGTATGGCGATAGGTAGAATACGATTCAAAGCCGCCGTTCGCAGGTCTCGCCTCCGCACCGCACGAATGAAAGGCTGTGTGACACTTGATAGCTTGCTATACGTGATGTCTAAACTCGGTGAGTGTGCTGAGCAGAGCTGGCGAAAGTTACATGGTTTCGCCTACTTAGCGAAAATGATCGAGGGTGTGAAATACGCCACCGGAGAGGAGATGGAACATCCTGACCAACCCACCGCTGAATTCCTGGTCAAACACCAGATTTGACTACAGCTCGCAGGAAGGTTTCATTATCTCGACGCTGGGTACATCCGATTTGACGGTTGCTCTACTTAGGCACGGCTGCTCCCTCTCTTTATGACTGCAATATCTTCAATCTTCTCTTTGAATTACGCTTGTTATCTGTTTGCCCACTTTAAATAAAGCATTTCTAGTACGTGATCACATAATCTAAGGTTAATAGATTCCCAAACTCACCAGGCGTAAACTTCCTCCATGATCGCTGCCGCTTAGAGCTAAGTATAAATTATTGCGACAGTACTCTCTTTCCTATCATGTGCGATTCCGCTGCGGTTGGCATTGGTTCGTATTATTTGGAGGAACAAGTTATGAAAAAGAAATTCAAGTGGCGCAAGGCGCTAGAATTGGCAGTGCCTTTGGGTCTTGCCTTGGCGTTTAGCGTGGGTGCGGCTGGTAAACCTAAACCACACGCTGTTGAACTGTCGGCCAGCAACAGTCAGCTCACAGTAGTCGGAGAGGCTGCTGGCCCAAACGAGATGGCTGCAATAAAGCCGAGCGGCGGGGATTTTAGTCCCGGCGTCTACATTATTCAACTCGCTGAACCATCCGTCGCTACATATACCGGTGGAATTTCCGGTTATAAGGCGACAAGCCGTTACGTAACCGGAGAAAGAAGGCTAAATACGAATAGTGGAGCGGCCAAGAAATATTCGAAGTACCTCAAAACAAAGCAAGCCGCATTTATTGCGGATTGTGATAGTTCTTTAGGCCACGCGATCGATGTCAAGTTTACCTACCAGCACGCCCTGAACGGCGTGGCCATGGTGCTGACACCGGGAGAAGCAGAATCCGTCGCCAGTATGCCGGGGGTAAAGACCGTAAGCCGCGAAAGATTCGAGGTGCCTCTGACGGACGCGGGTCCGGAATTTATCGACGCGCCATTCATCTTGACGGGACCGCCGAACAATGTGCCGCATTCTCGCGGTGAAGGTGTCGTGATTGGCGTATTGGATACCGGTACCAATTTTGATCATCCTTCGTTTGCCGACATCGGTGGCGATGGCTTCGATCACACCAATCCGCTTGGCTCCGGCAACTACGTCCCTGGCAGTTACTGCGATGTGACCGATCCCAACTTCTGCAACGACAAATTGATCGGTGCCTGGACCTTTGTACCCGGTGATCCCAACTTTCCGGTCCCGGAGGCTGACGACGGTCATGGCGTGCACACGAGCAGCACGGCCGCCGGTAACGTGGTGAGCGGTGCGGCGACTTTCGCACCAACGGGCGCCTCTTTCATCGCCGACGTAACCGGCGTTGCACCCCACGCCAACGTCATCGCCTACGACGTGTGCGTCGTTACCTGTCCGGGGTCCGCTCTGGTGGCCGCTGTCAACCAGGTCATCATCGACTCCGGAAACCTGCCGAACGGCATCGCCGCGATCAACTACTCCATCTCCGGCGGATCGAATCCGTACACTGATGCGGTGGAACTGGGGTTCCTGGCGGCGACTGATGCCGGCATCTACGTATCAGCGTCTGCGGGTAACAGTGGTCCCACTGCTGGTACCGTGGCGCACCTGTCACCATGGGTTGCGACCGTAGCTGCCAGCACCCACAACCGCAGCGTGGATAACCTCCTGATCAATATGACGAGCGATTCGAATCCGCTGGCAGAAATCCTGGGTAGCGGTTTCACGACGGGCTTTGGTCCGGCGCCCATCATCCATGCCCGGGATTTTCCCACGTCCAATGGGTCATCCAACGATACCAATCCGGGCCAATGCCTGGATCCGTTTCCCGCCGGGCACTTCAGTGGCGAGATCGTGATCTGTGACCGGGGCACGATCGCACGTGTAGACAAGGGTGCCAATGTCCTGGCCGGTGGTGCGGGCGGTTTCGTTCTGGCAAACACAGCGGCGCAGGGCGATAGCATTGTAGCTGATCCGCACTTCCTGCCTGGAGTCCACATCGGCTTCTCTAATGCCCAGGTACTGGACGCCTGGAGGACCTCCAATGCCAATCCCGTGGCTGAGATCAGCGGTACCGTGTTTAGTCTCGACGCGGCGAACGGCGATATCATGGCGGGGTTCAGCTCTCGTGGGCCGGGCAGTGCGTTTGATGTACTCAAGCCCGATGTATCCGCGCCTGGTGTCAACATCATGGCTGGCGAAGACACTGACGGCGTGACACCAGCTCCCGAGTTCGGCTTCTTGAGCGGCACATCCATGTCCAGTCCGCATCATGCCGGTGCCGCCGCATTGGTAGCGGCCGTGCGGCCTGACTGGGGTCCTCACGAGATCAAGTCCGCAATGATGATGACCTCAACCACCGCCAACACACTGAAAGAGGATGGTGTGACACCGACGGACCACTTCGACGTCGGCGCGGGTCGCGTCAATCTGCACCGTGCTCAGGAAGCGGGCCTGGTGCTAAATGAGAGCACTGCCAATTTCCTGGCAGCCGATCCCAGCGTCGGCGGCGATCCGAAGACGTTGAACGTGGCCAGCATGCAGGACAGCGTTTGCGTTGAGGAATGTTCCTGGACGCGAACCGTGCGGAATCCTGAGGGTCATACAACCCACTGGAATCTGACCGCCAGCGGGCCCTCTGGCCTGGATCTTGATGTTTCGCCTGCCAGGCTCACGCTGGCAGCCGGCGAAAGCAAAACCATTACCGTTAGCGCCAACACAACGGTGGCACCTTCAGGATGGAATTTTGCTCAGCTGGACCTAGAGCGGGATGGCGACGGCCCCGATCTGCACATGCCGATCGCGGTAATGCCCGCCACCAGCAGCGCTACGTCGGTGCACAATAAGCGCGTTACTCAGGCGACCGCCAGCTCCGGCGATGGCCTGATCTACACAATCGACATCACCAACGGACCCCTGTCGGGCATTATCGACGTTACGGATGTGGTTCCGGACGGCACTACTTTCGTCCCCGGCTCGGAGGGCGAGACAATTACGAATGGCACAACCATTTCGCCGTTCGCCTACAATGCGGGCACCAACTCATTGTCGTGGAGCGGGACACTGGACGTGTCGAGCTTCGGCTTGACACCGTCACCGTCGCCGTTCGGCTACTTGCCGCTGGCGGCTCTCGGAGTACCGCCGTTCGATCTGCCTGGCAACTGTGACGACGGCGGGTTCATCCTCGGCGTCCCCGCGTTCACCTACAACAACGCCACTCACGGCTCGGTGATCTGGTCGGTGAACGGCACCCTGGAGGCGGGCACATCGAGCGGACTGGCTGCGAGCGCCAGTAACCAGAACATGCCCGACCCGACGCCGCCGAACAACCTGATGGGGCCCAACTGGACGGACCTGAACCTGTGCACAGAAGGCGACTGGCGGGTTGCCGTGTTCAACTTTATTTTCCCGTCCCAGTTCACCATCTATGAGTGGGATAACGTACCGCTGTTCGGCGATCTCAGCCGGCGTTACAGTTTCCAGATCTGGGTGGAAAACAACGTCTCGGGCAGCCCCGCGATCTGGTTCACGTATGCGTTGGTCAGCGCCCCATTGCCCAACCTGACGGTGGGTGTTGAAGACGCCGCTGGTGTGGCCGGCAGCTCCCGCTTCTTCAACGGCACCGGCACGCCGCCGGCCGTGGGCACGGACCTTCAGGTTGTGTTGACCGTTGGCGGCACCGCGAGCCTGAGCTTCGACGCCGAGGCGACCTGCTCGAGCAGTCCAGTCGTCAATCGCGCCGATCTCAGCAGCGGTTCGACAAATGAGACGGCAATTGCCGTGACGAAATGCGAATGAGGACTTGGATTCCGACTTTGATTCTCACATTGAGACATCAAATGTAAAGGTCTACATTCGGCTGACAGCGACTAGGGGGTGGCTTGCCACCCCCTTTTTTTGGAATGCATGTTTCTTTTTGAAGCGTCTGCAAGGTTTGGTAGTGTATCAGGCTAGGTCTAGCCATCTTGGTAAGGCAGCGGGTCGATGGCCGATGGATTTTTACAAAGAAACGGCGGGTGGTTGCCGCTGTTGTGGTACCGGTAAGTTGCGTTGTTGGCCTTGAGCAGTATGCGTGAACCTTTGGTAAGCACCTGCAGGTATTGCATCCCGGGTTGCGGGCAGCCAGCACTGGAATCCCTCCAGGTCAAAAATTCCGATTGCAACATCTCGATTTGCTGATCGCTGATTGAAAGTCTGGCTGCGAGATCCTTCTTCGCCAGGTCCACGAGTCTTCGTATTTCGGGGCCCAGCGAAATCGGTTCACCTGGTTTCGTTGTCTCGTTCGCTTCGCCTGCTACCTCAGGTATGGAGACCAGCACAAGTTCTTCGCCCCTACTGGTTTTCTGCTCGGCCATTGGCGCTGTGTTCGAGTTACTGGTCTGTGGTCCCACGCATGCGGACGCCAATAGCCAGACAAGCAGCTGCGATACCATAAAGCGTCTGAACATTTCTATTTACCGGCTCCACTGGTTAAATCTTGAGCTCCAATGGCCGCCTATAATGCTCCGGCCTTCTTCAGCGCATTCCGGCCTTTGCTTGTCTACCTTGCACCG
>JAPUJX010000109.1 GCA_027295975.1 Gammaproteobacteria bacterium | reverse complement strand
GTACGGTCGCGGCACGGCTGATATGAAATCGTTCATTGCGATTGCGCTGGCGATGGTTCCGGAGATGCACAAACTCGAGTTTCCCGTGCATTTTGCCCTGTCTTACGACGAAGAAGTGGGCTGCCTGGGTGCGCCGCGGCTGATTCGGGATATGGCCGAAAACGTGCCAATGCCGAAAGCGGTTATCGTCGGTGAACCCACGGGTATGGGGGTGGTTACCGCCCACAAAAGCATTTTTCATTTCGATACCCATATCGTCGGTAAAGAAGCTCACTCCAGCCAGCAACAACGGGGGGTGGGCGCCGTGATGGTGGCAGGGCGCCTCATCAACTGGCTGGCTGAGAGGCAGGCACGCAACGCTGACAATGTTGATCGTCATTCACTTTTTGATCCTGGGTACTCGAGCCTCCATTGCGGCGTGATTCACGGGGGTACCGCGCACAATATCACCGCTCGCCATTGCAGCTTTGTTACAGACATTCGCACACTACCCGGCGAAGATCCCATGGACTACTTTCGCGATTTCGAATCTCATGCCCGCGAACACGTTGAACCGGCAATGCATGCCATCTGTGCCGACACGAGCATTTCGTTCGACATAACAGCCAACGTCCCCGCCTTTCAGTGTGATGACGATGAAGAAGCTGTTATTTTGGCCAAACAACTCACCGGCCAGAACTCGAGCGGTGTGGTGCCTTACGGCGCGGAGGCCGGTCAATTCAGTCAGGCAGGGTATTCGGTGGTGATGTGCGGCCCGGGGAGCATAGATCAGGCCCATCAGCCGAACGAGTTCATCAGCCTCGATCAGGTCGAAGAGGGTACACAATTCATAAGTAACCTCATCGAACACCTGTCGTAGCGTATTCCACCACCCCTTGCAGCATTTGACTCTCTGCAACTCGCAGCTTCATTGCAACGACCCCTCGCTCGTTGGCCGAACTCCATTCGAAAAACCCTTCGCTCCAACCGATGGCCCAGTGCCCCAACTCCACGCTGCGAGCCTCCCGTTCGGCGAGTAATTGCTCGATCTCGTTGTGCCCGGAGGCTGTCCGGCCGGTCATGGCATCGTCGTAAACGGCATCTGCCGTGAACGTGGTGGCGATCAACTCCGGGTCTACCTTGCGCCAGAGGCGTTGCAACCGTTGCGCTGCCACGCAGCCGTGGTCGCGGCGTTCGCCGATGACGATCAGTTGGACGTTCTCTGCGCTGTTGTTGACGACACAATGCTCAACGCCGGTAGCCGGGGGGTAGGCTACGAAACTGCCCGGTTTCATGGCTTCGACTACTCCGTCAACTCGACAGTCCGGCGACCCGCTGAGAACGTATACGCACTCCTCCTCAAAATCCTCGGCATGGGGCAGGCTGGATCGCTGACCTGGAGCCAGGACGTCGAGGTGGACGCCGATACGTCGAAGCCCCAGCGGGCGCGACAACTCGGTTCGAGTACCCAGCACCTCATCGCTGCCGGGCCAAACCGAACCCCCGTTGTTCGGCATTTTTGAGGCTTCGTGTACATGTTTCATATGCGGACCAGCTTAACTCGGTGTTGATTCGATCCGACAGCCTGGTGGATTTCCCCGTGTGGCGGCATAAGCTTCAGTCGCTCGCCAGACCCGCATCAGGTTGCCCCCGAGGATCTTCTCAATATCCTGCTCGCTGTAATTGCGGACGAGAAGACCGGCAATCAGGTTGGGGTAGGCGCTCACATCCTTCAGCCCTTCGGGTAGCGTGTCGCCAACCCCGTCGTAGTCCGAACCAATGCCCACGTGACTAACGCCGGTAATCTCAACTACTCGATCGATGTGATTCAGAACATCGTCGATGGTGGGAAACGGATAGGGGTTATCATCGAGGTAGTTTTCGAGAAACCGCCGTAGCGCCGGGTCGTCTTCCTCGAGGTGCTGGGCATCCCGATAGGCGCCAACGGCTTGCCGGCGTGCGGCGGCGTAAGCACCCGCGGCAGCGGTCAAGAAACTGCCGCCGAAGGCGATCTGGATCACCCCACCATTCTCGCCTACGGCTTTGACCATTTCGTCGCTCATGTTGCGCTGAAAGCCTGGGGTGAAATGTCTGAGAGAGGAGTGAGTCGCAACCACGGGTACGTTGGTCAACTCCATGACCTGCCAGAAAGCTTTGTCCGAAATATGCGATACATCGACCATTACGCCCCGGTTGTTCATTTCCGTGACCAGGGTTTTTCCAAATGGCGACAAACCTTGCCATTCCTCGTTTTCATCATAAGACGAATCCGATATATGGTTGGATTTGGAATGTGCCAACGTGACATAGCGAACACCTCGCAAGCGGAAATGCTCAAGCAACTCCAAACTACCGGCGATCGGCCCACCGTTTTCCATGCCTAAAGGGAAGGCGATTTTGCCCTGGTTTCTGATCGCAGAAACGTCTGCTGTGCAGGTTGCGATGGCAAACTTGTCAGGCGCGAGGGCCACGATGGATTCCACGGAGTCGATGAGCTTGTTTGCGAATTCCGTTGCGCCGCCCGCCTGGTCCACGGCAGCTGGTATGTATATCGACATGAACAACGCATCCAGCCCACCGGCCACTGCGCGGGGATGGTCGAAGTCGCCGTCAGCCGTTGCCTGGCTCACATCGACATAGTTCCGTTCCAGCCGGTACGGCACGTCGATGTGGGTGTCGATGATCAGAAACTGTTTGGCTAATGAAACCGCCCTGGAGTCGGCCGGGGCGGGGGCAGCTGAATCTCCACCGGAACAAGCTGTCAGAAAAAACAAGCATACCAACGGAGTTTTATTTCGTTTTTTCATCTAATCGGCCACTCTTACAATACGTTTACCGATATTGCCGCCGGCCAGTAGATCTACCAACGCGCGAGGGGCCGACTCGAGCCCTTCGTAGGCATCTTCCCAGGTTTTGAGTTCTCCATTTGCCAACCAGTTTTTGATCTCAAAGCGTGCGGTTTCATATTCCTCGATATAATCGAAAACGAGGAATCCCTGCATTCTGAGGCGCTTGTTGACCAGCAGGCCAGGTACGCCTCTAGGACCGGATGCGGGGTTGAGGGTGTCGTACTGAGACACCACGCCGCAGCAGACTATTCGCCCGTTCTGGTTCATGCGGAACAACGCACTGCCTAAGATTTCACCGCCGGTGTTATCGAAATAGACGTCTATGCCGCCCGGACATGCTTCTTTGAACGCCTGGCGAAATCCATCCTCTCGATAGTTCACCGCGGCGTCAAAACCGAGTTCCGTTACGAGTTGGTGGCATTTTTCGTCGGCCAGATGACCCACGGCGCCAGCGGCGGCCGATACGACTACGGTTTCGCCCGATGCGGGTTCACCCACCTTGAAAAGTCCAAAATAGGCGGTTAGCCCGGTTCCGCCGAGAACCCCGAGATAACGAGCGGGATCCCCGTCGGTGGGAATTAACGAAGCGGTTTTTGTG
>JAPUJX010000108.1 GCA_027295975.1 Gammaproteobacteria bacterium | reverse complement strand
GCACTGGTGGGCGGCCGCACCCAGGAACTCGATGGCCAGTTAGCGGACGTGGCGAAACAATACCTCGGCGAGCGGGGTGGGAAGATCGCCGACGCGGACGTGCGCAACAAGGTTTTGACCCACGACCTCAACAGCCGTGCTTTCCGCCTCACCCAGCGACGCACGGTAGAAGAGTCCCAGGACGGCAGGACCCCGGGCCCGGCGACTTCGATTTTCAAAATGTACGGTACCGAGTTGCAGCAGGACAAATCTCGACTGATGTGCGAGTTGCGCGGTATCCAGGGGCTGGGCTGGACGGGAGAGAGTTTCTCGAAAACGGAGCTCGAGTGGACGCGCATGTGGCTGTCGAATCGCGCGGCGTCGATTTACAGCGGCACCAACGAAATCCAGCGGAACATCATCGCGAAACGGGTATTGGGCTTGCCTGACTGAAGGAGTGTCCTCAGCGATGAAACCGCCGGTGGCGCGCAAGGTGCCATACAGCTTCAGTCACCATGGCATCACCCTGGAAGATCCCTACCACTGGCTGAAGGACCCCCGGTATCCCGAGGTCGAAGACCCGGAGGTACTCGCTTACCTCCGGGCGGAAAACGCCTATTTCGAGTCCGAGATGAAACCCCACCAAGGTCTCATCGATACACTCTTTGGTGAACTCAAAGCCAGGGAACCCGAGGAGGACAGCTCGGTACCCTATCGAAAGCGCGATTATCTATACCAGTGGCGTTACGAAAAGGACGCCCAGTACCGGATCTGGCGGCGGGCACCAGTTTCGGACCCCACCGATTGGGGGGTAATCCTCGATGAGCCGAAGCTCGCTGCCAAACACGACTACTTCAACCTCGGCGGGCTCGCCGTCAGCCCCAATGCCCGTTACCTGGCTTACGGCGTGGACACCAGCGGAGCGGAGCGTTTTTCCCTCAACATTCTCGATCTGGAAACGAAAAACCTGCTCGATGAGCCGATACCGGATACTCTGGGCAGCCCCGTCTGGGCAGCCGACAGCCGCAACATCTTCTACGTTGCCGTCAACGAACAATGGCGCCCCTACCAGGTTCGCCGTCACCGCATCGGCGACCCTATCGGCGAAGACAAGATCGTTTACACCGAGGCCGATACCTCGTTTTTCGTCGGAATCGGTGAAACCACCTCGGAAACATTTATCCTGATCAGCGCGGGCGACCACGTGACTTCGGAAGTGCGTTACCTGCCCACCGATTCGCCGGAGATGAACCCAACCCTCATCAGCCCGCGCCGCGCCGGGCATGAATACGACGTCGATCACCGGGAAGGCTTCTTCTACATCCGCAGCAACGCCCGGCATAAAAATTTCGAACTCCTCCGCGCCTCGATAGCCGCTCCGGAAGAATCCCGCTGGGAAAGTGTCATCGACGGAAGCGAAAAACACTACCTGACGGGGCACATGTGTCTAAGGGACTTTGTTGTCGTGGAAGAACGCCGGCACGGTCTGGACCAGATACGGATCATCGAAGTCACCGGCTTCGAGAGCATCGGCGAACATTTCATCGAGTTTCCAGAACCGGCTTACACCGTGGGCCTGGGCGTCAACGCCACTTATGTCACAGATACCATTCGTCTCGACTACGAGTCCATGGTCACCCCCGATACGGTGTACGACTACCAGATCCGGGACCGATCTCTGGTTACCCGCAAGGTAAGGATCATTCCGAGTGGATACGATGCCGGGCGTTTTCGCACCGAGCGGATAACGGTGCCCGCCCGGGATGGGGCAAACGTGCCGGTGAGCATCGTGTGTCCCCTGGATTTTCCACGCGATGGTTCCCGCCCGTTGTATCTTTACGGATACGGCGCCTACGGCAATGCAATCACGCCTCACTTTTCCAGCAACCGGCTTTCATTGATGGAGCGGGGGTTTGCCGTCGCCATCGCCCACGTACGCGGCGGCGACGATCTGGGTTACCACTGGTACGAAGCAGGCAAACTCGACAAGCGAAAGAACACGTTCAACGATTTTGTCGACATCGCCCGCCATCTCATCGACGCCGGATATACCGCGCCCAAGCGAATCGTCATCTCGGGAGGAAGCGCCGGTGGGGAGTTGATGGGTGCGGTGCTCAACCAGGCTCCGGATCTGTGGGGAGCCGTCGCCGCGCACGTGCCTTTCGTCGACGTGCTCAACACCATGCTCGATGCGAGCCTGCCGCTTACCCCGCTGGAATGGCCCGAGTGGGGCAACCCAATCGAAGATCCAACGGCATTCGCGCTGATACGCTCTTATTCGCCTTACGATCAGCTACGCGAAGGCGTTTACCCACCGATGCTGGTGACCGGCGGCTTGAACGACCCGCGCGTCACCTACTGGGAGCCCGCCAAATTCGTCGCGAAGCTCCGGGCCCTGAAAACCGACGAAAACTGGTTGCTGCTCAAGACCAACATGGGTGCGGGACATGGGGGGAAATCGGGTCGTTTTGAGGCCTTGCGGGAAATCGCCGAAGAGTATGTCTTTTTCCTGGTCAGCTTGAACGTCGAGACAGGCCGATGTTCATGACCTGAGCGTCAGGAAACAGCGCACGGTCCGGCCCCTGACAACGCGACCGCTAACCGTTCTGCCGCCTGGCGGAACGCCTCGATTTGACTTCGTTGGCCTGGTACATGCGCTTTTTGATTATGTTCTGCACGACGCTGACCGTGGTCCAGTCATGGGTCATCAATCGGTTGCAACCTTCGCAGGTGACGTTTGCCTGGGCAGCAACCAGAGCCAGCAACTCGCTATAAGGTAACCGTGAAATTTCCCTGCAGCTCGAACACTCCAACCCCACGACCGGGTCGATGCCTACGTAGAACATACCGCTGAACTCCTTTTCATCGTCGACGCCATGGGAACGTCACGAACCTGCATTGTATGCAAGCCGGGTACGGTTCCGAGCTTACGCTGGCTGCGGTGTGAACTCGATCACGCGGTTTCTATGACAACCGTTCGGTCTCGAGCCGGGAGCGGAATTGTGGGGCTGCAATCTCGATCAACGCGCGTGCCCTGTCGGCTGAGGGAAGATCTTGCAAATGCGCAATGCCATGTTCGGTCACGACTATGTCGACATCGGTACGAAGCGCGGTTACCAACTCCACCCTGGATACGATGCGCGATACCTCGCCGTTTCGCGCGGTTGCGCTCATGGCGATGATGGACCTCCCTCCTGGCGAAACCCTGGCGGCACGCATGAAATCAACCGAACCGCCGGTTCCGGAAATCTGTCGGCCGCCGGTTACCTCTGCGTTTACCTGACCGTGAAGATCAACCTCCACAGCGGAGTTTACCGAGACGAACCCGGGTAACTGGCGGATCACGGCCAACTCGTGAGTGTAGTTCGCGCCGCGGAACATAACCTCCGGCGTCGCAGCCAGCCACTCGATCAGGGCGTGGGAACCCAATGCCATTCCAGTCACATGTACGCCACGATCGAGGGGTTTGTTCGCTGAAGTCAACACGCCCCGGCGAATCAAAGCCATGCCGCCATCATCGATGAGCCCGCCGTGCATGCCGAGATCATTCTTGTGGGCGAGTTGCTCGAGAATCGCCGCTGGTATCACTCCGATACCCGTTTGCAGGCAGTCTCCGTCTTTGATCAGAGACGCGACCTGTTTGCCGATACGGGTCGCGATCGGGTCTATCTCCGGTATCGGCAGTTCGAAGAGTTCCCGCTCGCTCTCGATGAGAAGATCGATTCGGCGCTCGTTGATGAACGGGCAACCGGCCGGGGCGGTGAAGCTCGTATTGAGTTCGGCTATGACCACGGCGGCGTTCGCCAGAGCGGCGCCGAGAAAGTCGACATTCGGACCCAGGCGCAGTCGCCCGTCAGCGTCACGCGCTACCTGAACCAGCACGACATCCACCCTTTCTGAGAGGTAGTCGTAAACGGCCCGCATCTGCATGGGTAAAAAGTGCAGACGTTCAGGGTCGGCACCCCGAAGATGGCGGGTCATGAAGAAGGTAGTGTGTTCGGAACTCGGGCTGAGCGCGGTGAAGTCCGTCTGGTTGTATCCACCCAACGGGAACTGGATAAAATGCAGATTGTCTGGAAGCGTCGAGGCCTTCAACTCCTCCAGAAGCGCGGTGGGCTCGTTGACACTTCCCGCAACGAATATACGCTGACCCGGGGTCAGCTTGCTCACGACTTCGGTCAATTCAGTACCCTCATTGTGTCTTGTTGATCTTACCCGTGGTCGTCGTCGGTGCAATTGGTGATACTCACCCCATGATTCGATTCCCTAGGGAACCTCTGATCAATTCTCGCTTACTCAGAGCTTCTCGCGTCTGTCAGTGCAAGGCGCAGTCCGCAGGTAATATCGAGCGTATTGGCAAGGGCTGCAACGCCGCAATGACGGACGCGAGAAACTCCCGCAGGGCGCGTCGTACGCGCTGAGTAATCGATAATTGATCAGAGGTTCCCTAGAGTCAGACAGGAGAATTAGTGGCGAGCGC
>JAPUJX010000107.1 GCA_027295975.1 Gammaproteobacteria bacterium | reverse complement strand
GCCGAATTTCACCTGTCCCGCGAGATCTATCGTGACATGGACACCAAGACCGCCAGGATCGGCTACCGGATATACCATGCGTGAGAACGGTTGTTTTCCGGAATAGGCGTAATAGTGGCCACGGGCGTAATACGCGGTTGGCGCATCAGCGACCAGTTGCCGTGCCAGCAACGGGGCCCTCAAGCCCCCACTGTTGACGACCCAACAGGCTTCCAGCAGGTGATCTTCGGTTTCGACCCGCAGGTTTTTCCCTGCCACCGACAATCTGCAGGCCTCGCTGTTGAATGCAATCATGCCGCCATGGCTCTCGAATTCTCCCTGCAGGCTCAACATGAAGGCATGGGAATCGATGATTCCGGTACTCTCCGAATAGACCCCCGCAACAGCAACAACCTCGGGTTCGAGGGCGGAGATCTCTTTTCCCGTCAACCAGCGCAGTTCGCCTACCCCGTTTTCGGCAGCCTGGCGTTGGTATGCGCGAATCGTTGGCAACTGCTCGAGACGGGTGGCCACGATCATTTTTCCACAGCGATTGAAAGCCACCTGATGTTCGGAACAGTACCGGTACAGGAGTCGCTTACCCGCAACACACAGGCTGGCCTTGAGTGAACCGGTCGGGTAATAAATGCCTGCGTGAATAACCTCGGAGTGTCGCGAACTCGTTTCCTCGCCGATGGTCCCGTTCTTTTCGAGCACGATCACATCGAACCCCCGCATCGCCAGGCTCCGTGCGCAGGCGAGTCCAACCACCCCGGCGCCTATGACAATGCCGTCTACGCGATCAACCACCAAAAACTCCAGATGTTCCCGGTTATCCGTGTGCGCCCTCTAGGGTAGTCACGGTGCCAGCAAGAGCACCCAACATCTGATTTGCCCGTTTGGGAATACCCTGGCTGTGCCATGCAGCAACGTTACCCTCGACCCGTTCGGCGAAAGTTGCCCGACCGGCGGTATTGTTGGCGATCTCGCTGTCACCATCGTGAACGTCGTCTGCGCTCGGGTGAAAGGAAACCCCGGCGGCATCGGCAAAAAGCCACTCTAACGCCTGTACACGAGCCTCGACAGCAAAAAACGCCTCCTGCTCGGCGTCCGATCTCGGTGGCGGCAGGTACCAGTATCCGTAGTCGACGAGTCGGCGTCGCTCGGTTCCCGCGATGCACCAGTGCGAGATTTCGTGCAGTGCACTGGAGGCATAGTTGCGGGTATAACGTATGACGCCACGGGCATCGGGTCCTGGCGGCAGGTACAACGGCTCCCGGGCACCCCCGGCGATGACCGTATTATGACTTGGGGCAAATAGTCGGTTAAAAGTGAGCGCTATCACCCGATCAGGGCTCATAGACCCTCCTCACAGGGCATGTCGTTCAACATGGCGAAATACTCGGCCGACAGATAGGGTTGACCGGCCAACAGGTGGTCCAGATAGCTTCTTGGTGGAATGAGCCCACCACGCCGTACCCCGGGGTTGGCAAAATAAGTCCAGGCAGTCACCTCTCCCCGGGTGGTTGATACGTAAACGATCTCTCGACTGTAATTTCGCGGAGTGATCTCGAAGGGATCCATCTTGGTGATCTCATCGGCTGAATCCAGCAGGTAGAGTACCCCCTCCACGACAGCGGTTGGATCGTGTACGACATTGGCGTGACCAACACCGGGGTGTTTCGCGGATGCCTTGTCGAAGACCAGGCGAACGCCCCGGTAGCTGGCCGCCAGGGCAGTCGAGAATTGCATCCCACGTTCGCGAACCCGATGGGGATTCATGTTGGACCCGTAGGCGAAATATCGGGCTACCATCGGTGCCCGCAAGTAATTTCACCAATTGGCCGTGCGCTGTCGCCGATCAAATAAGGTCGTTCGAACACAAGGGAGTCAGCCTTTGCGTATCCAATACTCGAAACGGTCTTCTGAGGATTTTGCGGCGAGGAGTTCATGGCCCATGAAACGACAGAAATTGTTGAAATCACGACCGGTGGACGGATCGGTGGCAACAATGTACACAACTTCTCCCGAGCTGATTTCCCGTACCTTGTTGCGCACGATCATCAACGGTTCGGGACAAAGCAAGCCGCGGGCGTCGATGGTGTGATCGGCGGGCGGTGTCGTGACTTCGTTCATCGGCGAGCGGCGATGGTAGCCGAAAGGTCAAATCAGAACCAGCAGCTTCCCAACGCCCGACCGCGTGCCGCCCATCCCCTATCCCCAAGCCCATAGCGATACCTTGACTAAATGACGACTCGATTCCACACTCGAACGCATCGGGTCGAACGGGGTCTAAACCCGGCAGCTTGGTGGAAAATAGGTGCGACAAAAACGAGCTCAGCCAATCGATTCGCTCAAGCGCCTGCTGAAAACGGGGCCTGACTGCCGCGTTTGGAGAAAGCGGGTTGCACGGGCGTGTGCGCTGTTGCTGATGAGCATATCCACCGCCTCATTTGGCGCGCCTGACCAGTCCATAGAAGAGATTCTCGACACGCTGGATCCCGAACTCATCGATATCGGCGCGCAGATTGAAGCGCAAGAGTTCGCACCGGCCATAGCTACCCTCGAGCGGCGGATACGAACCATCGAGCAATCTTCCCGTTACGATCCAGGTCTCGTGGCTCCGCTGACGTTGTTAGGCGATGCCCAGGCAGGCGCGGGCGATTATGACGGTGCGCTCGATAGTTACGGACGCGCTGTCCACATCAATCGCGTGAACGACGGGCTTATTTCCCCCAAACAGGTCGACATCGTGTATCGCGAAGCCGAGGTTTACAAAACGCTGGGCAACTACCGGGAAGCCAACAACCGGGAAGACTACGCATATCACGTGCTGGAGAAGTCCTTCGGACCTTTCAACGAAAAACTGTTGCCGGGCGTTTACCACCTGGCTGCATGGTACAAGGAAACTTACAACATCTATCAGGCGCGTTCACTTTACGAACGTGCGGTGCAAATTCTGGAATCGAACAATAAACACCAGACTCACCAGATAATCCCCGCGCTCGCCGGTATCGCGGCGACCTACCGTCTCGAGAGGTTTCCGCCCTTCCTGATCACCAATCTGTCGGGTGCGTCATATGGCAGCGGCAACACCAGCGACGATCCGATCAGCGTCAACAACTTTCCCGCAGGCGAACGGGCTTTGCAGCGCATCGTGTTGATCCTCAAGGCGAATCCTGCCGAGGATTCGCTGATTGTTGCGGAAGCCGTGCTGGAACTGGCCGATTGGAATCTGTTGTGGGATAGAACCAATCGGGCATTTCCGCTGTACGAGCACGCCTACGAACTGTTGGTGAATACCGAAAATGTCGATGTGGAAGGCTATTTTGCCGAGCCCAAGCTTCTTTATTATCCTTCACCCCGCGACCCCAAGGCACCGGCGCTCAAATACCGTGGTGCGCAGCAGCACGGTTACGTCGAGATAGGTTACCGGGTCAGCACAACCGGACACGTCCGTTCACTGACCACCATTGCCTCCGAACCCGAGGGTCTGATGGATTTTCGGGTTCGAAAGAGTGTGCGCTACGCACGTTATCGACCGGTGTTGGTAGCGGGAATACCCATCATTTCCGAGGATAATATCTATCGCCACGAGTTTGACTACTTTCCCCGCCGCACCGTTGCGGGTTCGGAACCACAATCGCAGGACCCAACGCCCATCAAACGGGTCAGCGATGAATAACGTACAGGATACGTTCAGCTTACAACGTCTACCATCGGATGGTTTAACCTATACAAAGGTGTGGAGGGTGATCTCGTGTTTGCGCTGAAAAACCTGATATTCATCGGCTGTATGCTGCAGTTGTCGGCATGCATCGCGCCGATTACCCCACCGCCAGGTCCACAGACATCGATTCCGAGTATCCCCTCACCATCATCGGGTGGAATACCGAGTGGTATGCCGCCTTCCACACCCGGTGGCAGCCCACCCAGCTTGCCTGGTCCTTCCGGATCACCGAGTTCGAGTCCACCGAGTTCGAGTCCACCCGGTTCGCCGACTCCATCGGGTAGTGGGACACCCCCGAGTTACGAGAATGACACTTCTGGCGGGGTTCCCGGACAGGAATCCTCCCAGAGCGGCGGTGTTCCCGGCAGCGAGTCCGATGCGGACGCGCAGCCAGCGTGGGAAACGACCGACGGCGGCGGCTCACCCAGCGATGATAGCTGGGAGGAAGGAGAAGCCGGAGGTGCGAGTTCCGATGATTGGGAGACCAGCAACGTGCCCGGCGCCGACCGCCCCGCGATGCCTTCGGAGTCCGATGGCGCCTCGGGACCCCCGGGAGGTTCCGGCGAACCCGGGGGTGATGGTGAACTCGAGGAGGCACTCGAGGTGTTTGACGGCGAAATCCTCGCGGAGCGGGAAGTCATACGCAACCGGTCAAACGAAGCAAGCGATGGCGCCGTGTTGGCAATTCCACCCGCCGGTTCCACCGGAGCCGAAGCTTCACAGTCGCAATCGCCCGGCAGTTCGACCTCCATGCCACGTAATCGCAATCCGGCGCCGGTCGCCGGGGCTTCGGGGCCCGTTCCGGATGACATACCCGATGCGAAAGACGACGACATAATCGCACGCCAGCTTCGCGAAGCAGCTATGCAGGAAAGTGATCCCATTCTCAAGGAGAAAATCTGGGACGAATACCGTCGTTACAGCGGTGCCTGATAAAAACAACCGTTCAAGAACACAAAAGGACCAACGAGGGAATGAGAACGAGGGCGAAAACGATACCAATATTAGCCGCTTGTCTGGCGATGACCGCTTGTGTGACGCACGTGGTGCGCACCGTCGACATGACTCCACCGGCCCGGTTCCAGGGTGTTCAGACCGAGAAGGAACTGCTCGACATCGGGATCGCCGTGTTCGATGCAAACATCCCGGAATCTTATGACGAGCAGATCGAGCAACTGGTGCAACCCGACATTCGTCGTGCCGAAGCGAATTTCATGCCCTACCTGACCAAAAACCTCCTGCAGAGCACGGGTAATTGGGGTGCGGTGAGGGTCGTGCCCCGGCCGACCCATGCGGTCGATGTTACGGTCACCGGTACAATCCTCCACTCGGACGGCGAGAGTATGGGTTTCGAAGCAACGGTGGAGGATGCGACCGGTCAAATCTGGTTCACCCGGACTTATGAAACCCTGGCAAGCAAATACGCCTACGATGACTCGATCCCGGCAAACATCGATCCATTTCAGGGAGTCTACAAGAACCTTGCGGACGACATGTTGGCGTACCGGCAGGCGTTGTCCAGCGACGAGATCGTTATTATTCGGGCAACCGCCGAACTGAAGTTCGCCAGGGACTTCGCCCCGGATGCATTCTCCGATCACGTCGTCGCAACCGACGACGGGGAGTTTGAACTGCGGCGCCTGCCGTCGGAAGATGATCCGATGCTCAAGCGCGTGCGCAAGGTGCGGGAACGCGAATACCTTTTCATAGATACCCTGGATGAGTATTACGAGAGTTTCTACCGCAACATGACTCCCGCATATCAAAGTTGGCGTCAGGCCAGCTACAGTGAGGCAATCGCCCGCAAGCAGCTTCTGGCTCAGGCCCGCAGCGCTACGATCGGTGGAGCGATCGGCATCGCTGCCGGCGTTGGTACGATTTACGGCAGCGACTCCTATCAGGGGGATGCAGCCGGCGTGGTGGGCGTCATCTCCGGCGCCATGATCTTGAAAAGTGCCCTCAAAAAACGCGCCGAAGCGGAGATCCACTCCGAAGTGCTGCAGGAAATCGGCGTGGCCGCCGAAGCGGCCATCATGCCCCACACCATTGAACTCGAAAACCAGACCGTCAGGCTGCAAGGCACGGTAGACGAGCAGTATCGCGAGTTGCGCAGCATCCTGCGAAGCATTTATTTCGCCGACCTTAGTCTGCCGGAACCAGTGCCGGAATCGGATGCGGTCATGGAATCGGACGAGGTCTCGCAAGGCATACAATGAGCGACGAATTTAGCCCGATCCGGCCTAAATCCGTACCTCTGAGTCACTCCAAACCCAAGTCGGATAAGCGCGAGGCAACCCGCAGGGTCCCGCGGGTTGCAACCGTGGTGATCGGACTCCTGATCGCGACCGGACTCGGGGTTTTCCTTATCGTTCCCAACTTGGTGGGAGAGTTAGAACTCGACCCCGATACCTTCGCTTCGGTACAACCAGACGACGCGCCCGCGGCGCCAGGAAACAGGCGGGACCCCGATCTGCCTCCCTTCGAGACCGTACAGCGGGAGCAGGCCCGAACTCGAGCCCAGGAAGAACTTGCCCAATTTGTCGAACTGCAACTCGAACTCGAACAGACCATGCAGGTTGGAAGCTGGGGACAAGGTGCCTACGATGCCGCCAAAAACTCGGCCAATGAAGGCGACGAGCTGTTTTTACGGAATGAGTACGAAAACGCCATTGCCAGGTATCAGGCGGCCCGTGTCGAACTCGAACTGCTGATTGAGAAAGGCCGCGCGCTGTTGCGCGAAGCCCTCGAGGAGGGTCAACGTGCGCTGGAAACCCGCGACCAGACCGCGGCAACCGAGCGTTATCAGAGCGCATTGACCATCGATCCAGGTAACACCACGGCAACCCGTGGTTTACAACGTGCGGGGTTGCTCCCGGAGATCATCAGGCTGATGAGGCAAGCACGTAACCACGAACTCGCCGAGCGATGGGGACAAGCGGTTACAACCTATGAGGAGGTTCTGACCCTCGATGACAAAACAGCCGGGGTAGCCGCGCTCGTAGGCACCGCACGGTCAAATCACACCACCCAAAAGATCACCCGGGCGCTGTCCAGGGGTTTCGCCGCGCTGGACATCGGCAACCTGGATACAGCGCGCGGTGGATTTCAAACCGCGTTGCGGTTGAACCCCGGCAACCAGATAGCGCTGGGGGGCCTCGAGCAGGTGGCCGAACAGAGCGAATTGCGCAAGATCGCCAAATTGCGGCGGCTTGCGCAGACTGCCGAAGATGGCGAAGACTGGTCCGCGGTGTTGACCGCCTACGAAGCAATAGTTGCTATAGATGCCAATATTCAATTCGCCGTAGAGGGTAAACGGCGGGCTTTTGCGCAACGACGCGCCAACCAGACACTGGGCAACATAATCGCGAATCCGGACAGGCTCTCATCGAAGGAGCTGTACGCCGATGCCGGTCGAATCCTCGAGGAGGCAAGGCAACTGAATCCTCGGGGTACGATTCTCGGTCGACAAATTGTCGAAACACAACGGCTGCTCATCCACTACGGCAAACCGGTAGCGGTAACGCTTCGCTCGGACAACCTCACCCTGGTGACCCTGTCGAACATCGGCAAGCTGGGCGCCTTTGCCGAGAAACAGCTCGAGCTCAGACCCGGCAGCTACACCCTCATCGGCAGCCGCGACGGGTGCCAGGACATCAGACAGAACATCCTCGTACGTCCGGACATGCAGCCGGTGGACATTCGCTGCGAGAAGACGTTCTGAAGATGAACGGCGCTGCTGATAATACCGCCCGCCGGCCGGGGGCTTCGCCCGATATCGTCCAACCCGTTGGCTATACACCGAAAACCGCCAGCGGGAAAGGCAAACACCTTTTGAGGTTGACCGGCTGGCAACTGACTTCGATTATCCTCGCAATCCCCGTTCTCGCGGCCCTGTGGTTTCTATTTGCGGCGAGGTCGGTGGTGTTGGAGTTTGTACCCGATGCACAACAGGTAACGATCAGCGGAGGACTGAGCTTCGAGTTCGGTGAGGTGTATCTCGTCACAGAGGGTGTTTATTCGGTACACGCACGGGCCGTGGGTTATCAGCCCCTGGATGCTCCTTTG
>JAPUJX010000106.1 GCA_027295975.1 Gammaproteobacteria bacterium | reverse complement strand
AGAAACTGGTGCTGCCGGGTCATCTGCGGGTTGAAGCGGCTGGTTAGTACAGTTCAAGCCGGCAGTTTTCGAGGATGGGGCTTGGCAATGATCCTTATGGGCACTTTGCGTCGGTTACCGGACCAGTATTGAATGACCGCGCTGGAGAGTGGTGATCAAGCGGAGTTAATGTAGGTCCAGTGGGAATATTGAAAGAAACGATTGAGCAGAACACAATTAGGAGCGGGCGAGTATTTGACGTTTCTATCCAGATTTTGATCATCGTATCGTTGATCAGTTTTTCGATAGAGACTCTTCCGGATCTGACAGACAGAACGCGTGAACTGTTGCGATACGTTGAGATCGGAACGGTCTCGGTTTTTACCATCGAGTACCTGTTACGAATTCTAGTCGCGGACCGTCGCTTGAAGTTCATGTTCAGCTTCTATGGGCTTGTTGATCTTGCCGCCATCTTGCCATTTTACCTGGCTACTGGCCTGGATCTGAGATCAGTTCGCATTTTGCGGCTGCTTCGCTTGTTTCGTATCTTCAAGCTGGTGCGCTACAGCACTGCTATCCACCGTTTTCATACTGCGTTTATCATTGCCAAGGAAGAGTTGGTCTTGTTCTTCATGGTCGCGATGATGCTGTTCTTTTTTGCCGCGGTTGGTGTCTACTACTTTGAAAACAGTGCGCAACCAGAGTTATTCGCGTCCGTCTTCCATAGTCTGTGGTGGGCAGTCATCACACTGACAACTGTCGGCTACGGAGATGTTTATCCAGTGACCGTCGGCGGTCGAATATTCACATTCTTCGTGTTGATGATTGGGCTTGGAATAATTGCTGTTCCTACCGGAATCTTGGCTTCGGCGCTTTCAAAAGCGAGAGACGTGGAGGGTGAAAGTCAGCAGTCATCTGTCGAGAAGGTTGTTCGCTAGTACTCGAGAAGACAAATACACATTAGATATAGTTGCTGCCTACTGTACAGATAGAGTAATTGCCGTCAGCCAGCGCCAGCTAGACCGAGGGTTCACAAAGGCTCGCGAATCAGTTCGAGCAGTTCGCTCGCGTTCAGCCGTGCCGGGGCATCTGCGCCCTCGAGCAGGCGGTCGGCCAGATCGCGCTTCTTGTGGTGCAGGTTGACGATTTGCTCTTCCACCGTACCGGTTGTAACCAGCCGGTAGATGGTCACCGGACGGGTCTGGCCAATACGGTGAGCACGATCGGACGCCTGGTCTTCCACGGCGGGATTCCACCAGGGATCCATGTGAATGACGTAGTCGGCCGCCGTTAGATTCAGCCCGGTGCCGCCAGCCTTGAGAGAAATGAGGAATACGTCTCCCTCACCGTTTTGAAACTCGGCGATTCTTTTAGCGCGGGTTTTTACTGACGTCCGGCCATCGAGGTAGTGATAATGAATGCCCGATTCTTCGAGGTGAGCTTCGATGATTTTCAGATGCATGACAAACTGCGAAAACACCAGGACTTTGTGACGATTCTCCAACAGTTCGGTCAACGTTTCGGCGAAAACAGCCAATTTTGCACTGCCGAATTCAGCGGAATCATGGACGAGTTTGGGATGACAGCAAGCCAGCCGCAGCTTTGTCAGGTGGGCGAGAACCTGAAGGTGGCGTGACCCGGCGGGCGATTTCTTCTCGCCAGCCTCCAGTTCCTGAACCGCCCTGCGCCGAAGCGCCTCGTACAAGGTTGCTTCCGGTTGAGATAACTCCACATGCAGTGTGATCTCCGTGCGGGAAGGTAAATCGTCAAGCACTTCGGTTTTTGTGCGTCGAAGCATAAACGGGCTTATTAACCGGCGCAGCCGTGACCTGACTTCGGCATCACCGTCTCGTTCGATAGGCAGCTGGAAACGTGTGCGAAACTGTGCAGCGGAGCCGAGCAATCCCGGGTTGAGAAAACTGAACAACGAGTGCAGGTCCATCAGGTTGTTCTGAATCGGCGTGCCGGTGGTGGCGAGGCGAAACTGCGCGTTCAGACGACGTGCTGCCTGAGCCCGTTTGGTTGCAGCGTTTTTGATGTTTTGTGCCTCGTCGAGCACCACGCTGTGCCACTCGATATCGGCAAGCCGTTCCAGATCGATTTGTAACAAGCCATAGGTGATAACCACGACACTGAGTGGTGCAAGCTCGGAGAGTAGGCGCACGCGCGTCCGCGCAGTACCGGTGTAAGTGACCACATTCAACGTGGGTGCAAAACGCTGCGCCTCTTCCACCCAGTTGGTCACCACGGACGTGGGTGCAACCACCAGGGCGGGGCCGCCGGATGCGCGGTGTAACAACAGGGCCAATGCTTCAACAGTTTTACCCAGACCCATATCGTCAGCCAGGCAGGCGCCAACCCCCCAATGGCTCACCTGGGCAAGCCAGTGAAATCCATCGAGCTGATAGGGCCGCAACTCGGCACGCAGCGTGCTTGGCAAATCGGGCTTGAACGAGTGCGCTTCTGTTAGCCGAGTGCGCAACGACCGCCACGCCGTGCCGATGTCGCAATTGCTTTGCTCCACCAGCTCTTCGAGCGCGGGTGCGGCCAACCGGTGAAATCGTACGGATTTCCCTTTTCCGGGCGTAGAAAGACCAAGCAGTTCATCCAACTGGCGGCGAAACGCTACAGACAGGGCGATGAACTGACCGTCATCAATCTCCAGAAAACGGGACTGCGGGTTCGCCTCCAACAGGGCAAGCAATTCCGTGAGGCCCAACACCTTGTCTTCGTTCACGCGCAGAGACCCGGATGCAGTAAACCACTGGGCCGCCGGTTTAATCGTCAGGTTCAGCTGAGAGGTGTCCGCGCGAGCAACCACCCGGTAGCGTTCACCTTGCGGCCAGAGACACCTTGCCTTTGCGGCGTGCAGTTCCTCGAGCAGTTCCAGGCAATCGGCCGGGTCGGCGTACTGGTAAAAGTTTCGCTCGTCGTATGCTCGCCGAAGCGACTGACAAGCGTCGACAAGCTTGTCGACTGCGGCGATTTCGGCAGCGTGATCGCGTTTTGCTTCGATGGTCTCACCGGCATGTTCCACCAACAACGTTTCGCCGCCTTTACCCGGGTCTACATACACGCCGGATTCGGGCACGGGTTCGACCCGTAGGGTGATCGAAAGGCCCATCCCTGCCGGTACAAGCTGTACCCAGGGTTCATGGGCGCCAACAATCTGGTTAGCGGTGAGGTGGTCTCCAGTAACACTGCTGTGAATACGAATCTGCCGGGAAAGCGCCGATACTGCTTTCATCAACCGTGCCTTCGCCTCGAAAGGCAGATGTAGTCCTTCGGCAGGTATGAGTTCGAAGAGCCGTTTGTGGTCGGCGCTGAAACGCGTCACTTCCACGCGCGTGGCATCGGATTTCACAACCAGGTAGTCGCCGTGGTTTGCACCATGAGGTTCGATATGCGCGCATATCCCTTCAGGTTGCTCACTGATGATGAGTTCCGGGTCACGTCGCGCTATCTCGAGTGCATGACCGTTGTTATCCACAACCAGTAGATGCCCGACCAGCGCATAGAGGCTTTTCTCACCCGCATGAAAGTGATTGTGCTGACGCCCGTAACCCCAACCGTATCGTTGCTCCTGGATGGCTGCTGCGGCGGCGCGGTCCTGTTCGATGAGAAAATCCATAATCGGTGCATCACTACGCAGGCGCTTGAGGGAAATCGCCCGCCCCTTGCTCCAACCGCCACGCTTGTTGGCTGTCTGCTCCCGGGCTTTCAGATCAATAAATCCGTACTCGTCAGTCGTAAGCTCCCACATAAGCCGACGCCGCTGGTCAGGTTTGGCGTCCTTTTTCCTGGACGGCCTGGCTCGCGCGGACAACGCCAGTTGCTCGAGCGCATTCAGAGGGTATTCCCACGGCTCGAGTTGGGTAATGAGCGTGGTCAAAGTGACAGTGTTGAGCTCATCGTGTGTGGCAAACGATTCCATCGATGAATCGAGGTTCTCGGCCCCGCCGTCGCCCCGGTACA
>JAPUJX010000105.1 GCA_027295975.1 Gammaproteobacteria bacterium | reverse complement strand
CGGCAAGCGTTTGGCGAGCACCTGGTTACCGCGTTGCACATCAAAGCGGGCGTCTTCGTTCTGATGATTCTGGCGGCTGCCCTGAACGGCCTGTTCACATTGCTGGATGCCGTGACCGGATGGGTGCCCACCGGGTATGGTGGGATAATCCCGCTTGTGGCGATGTTCATCACGACGGTGTACGTGGGTGTTAGTCTGCGGGTGGTCTATCGAGATAACGTCGTGTTCTGCGCCGTGCGGACAATAATCTTCTTAGCGGCGTATTTAGCCGTTGCCATGGTGGGATTGTTCGCGGTCGCTGTGATATTGGTTCTTTAGGAAATTTGGTCGAAGAAAAGACGGGGAGAAGGTTTGATGTTTTTGTTCAGAAGCGCGCTGATGACGGTATTTTTTGGTCTTTTGGGGCCAGCGAATTTTGTGGTTGCAGCGGAGGAAACCACAACACCGGATAAAAACGAGATTCTCGCGCATCCTGAAGTACGGGGCGCGCTGGCAGCGATCGATGCCTGGATCGAAGGCGTTTACATATATAAAAAGGTACCAGGAATTTCTGTCGGCATCGTTCGCGATCAAGACCTGATATGGAACAACGGTTACGGATATTCGAACCTCGAAGAAAAACAACCGGCGGATGCCGACACCCTTTACAGTATCTGCAGCATCAGCAAACTTTTTACCTCCATCGGCATCATGCAATTGCGGGACGCGGAGCAGTTGCGGCTGAGGGATTCGGTTAATGCCCATCTCGAGTGGTTCGATCTCAAACAGGCGCATGATGGCAGTGGTCCCATCACCATCGAGAGTCTTCTGACCCACTCTTCCGGGTTGCCGAGAGAGTCTGACTATCCTTACTGGAATGGTCCTGACTTTCCGTTTCCAAGCCGGGAACAAATGATTGAGAGGCTGAAAAAACAGGAAACCCTTTATCCGGCGCAGCGCTATTTTCAATATTCCAACCTGGCGCTGTCGCTGGCGGGCGAAATCATCCAGGCGAGATCCGGACAGAAATACCAGGACTATATCGAGGAGCATGTTCTCAATCCCCTGGGGCTGACAAGTACACGAACATACTATCCCGAGGACCTGCGCGGTGGTGAACTTGCCATCGGCTATACCGGCATGCACCGCGATGGCAGGCGAGAACCCGTCGAACCGTTTTTTACCCGTGGTATCACGCCCGCTGCAGGTTTCACTTCCTCGGTTACCGACCTGGGTCGGTTTGCGAGTTGGCAATTCAGGCTTCTGGAAAACGGTGGCGAAGAAGTGCTGAACGCGAATACCTTACGTGAGATGCACCGCGTCCACTGGATCGACCCCGACTGGAAGACCACCTGGGGATTGGGTTTTGCGGTTCGCAAAGTGGATGACGCCACCCAGGTTGGTCACGGGGGAGGCTGCCCCGGATACATCACCAATATTTCGATGGTTCCGAAGCACAAAACTGCGGTTGTAGTTCTGACGAACGCCGGTGATGGTCCCGCGGGAAGTGTGGCGCGGAACGTACTGAAAACCATTGGGCCGGCTTTGAAAAAGGCGGCAAAACCGGCTGCGGACGAGGAGCGGGATTTCTCGATTTACGAAGGAAATTATGAATCGCGGCCCTGGGGCGGTGAGGTGGCAATTCGTCAGTGGGGGAACCAACTCGTCGCAATTGACATTCCATCGGACGACCTCAGTGAGGCGATGACCAAACTCAAACATGTCAGCGGGCACCAGTTTGTTCGATTGACAGACGATGACGAACCCAGAGAAGCCTGGGTATTTGAGGTGGGCGACGGCAACAAGGCCGAACGTATCCTGCGACACAGTTCCTATGTAGACAGGATCGAATGAACGCGTTCATGGCGGCGAACTTGCGGCAATCAGTTCATCAACGGGTTCACCCAATGCACGGGCGCGTTCGAGTCGGCTCGCTTCGTCGCCGGGAAGATGTTTCTGGGCCAGGATGAGGAAAATCACCGCGGGAATAAAAGTCAGCAAGGACACCGCGATTGCAGTGCGGAGGGCCTCGGCGTCATTCATGCCGCCTGCCTGGAACAGGTCTGATAACTGACCCATGAAGTAAGGGCCGAGTGCGAGCCCGATAAACGTGTTGACGAGAATATAATACGCGCCTGCGACCGCCCGCATGCGCGGCATGACAAGATCGGCCGCGGTACTCGGTGGGATGCCGCCGGCACTCGCCCCAACAATGGTGAGCACGAAGTTCAACCAGTACGCATATACCAGGCTTTCGCTGTACAACAACAACAGCAGAAACGGAATTGTCCCGAAAATTGCAACGTAACCGAGCACCAGGCGGCCACTTGGAAATTGTTGCTTGAGGTAATCGGCGAATGCACCCCCCAGGGTAATTCCGATGAAGCCACCCGCAGCGGCGCCCATGCCGAGGTACAAACCCACCTCCACCACGCTGACTTCATAAAGCCTGAGCAGCAGCGGCGGAATCCAGAACCCGGCACCGTATCCGACGAACGCCGTGATTGGAAATGCCAGCATCGTATAAATGAAGGACTTCGAGCGAAACAACATCTCATAGGTCGCGCGATCGCGAATTTTCAAAGATTGTGCCCACGAAAAGGTGACATACACACCAAATCCGGATGCGATCCACTGGGCCACGCTACCCGTCAACAGGATCAACGCCCAGGCGATCAACGCGAATGCAACCGCTGCGGTCAAGTTGACGACGAGGGATTTGCGATGCTGTAACAAGCCGTAGACATTCAACGGCGGAATCACCGCCATGAGTTCCCCACCCAGCACTCGAAACGGCGCCGGATGTTGTTTGGTGACCAGTCCTTCGCTGATCCCACGGGTGGGCTCACGCAAGGTTCGGACCCAGATAGCCATCACAAGCCCGGGGATCCCGACCATCATGAATGCAACCTGCCATCCTTTCAGGCCAAATGGGGCGTCGGTGGGATAGGCGGTCGCCCATGCATCGAGAATGTAACCGCCCAGAAAAATACCAATACCCGCACCGATGTACACACCGGCGGCGTAGACAGCGATGACTGTCGCCCGGCGGTGTGGTGGGTAGTAGTCCGACAACATTGAGTAGGCGGCTGGAGATGCGCTGGCTTCACCAATTCCGACTCCGATTCGAAAGACCGCAAGCACGCTGAACGAGCGAGCAAGCCCGGAGGCTGCGGTCATCAGACTCCAGAACGAAAGGCCGATGGAGATAAGGCTTCGGCGTGTCCAGACGTCCGCAAACCGTGCGAGGGGAATTCCGAACACGGCGTAAAACACCGCAAATACGGTTCCGTACAGGAAACCCATCTGCGCGTCGGTGACGCCGAGGTCGGCTTTGATGTCTTCCGCGAGGATCGACAGAATATTCCGATCGATGAAGTTGAATATATACACCAGCACCAGTACTGCGAGCACGTAGTGCGAATAGATGCCGCCAGGTTTCCCCCTCGTCTTCGTGGTTTGCGCACTCACGGTTATCTGGGATCCATGCGATACAGCGCGACCCCTTCAGGTAAACGTATGCGCATCAGGCGGCGGCGTTCTTCCGGGTCAGTTATCCGGATGGCCCTACGTTCGTAAATACTTTCGTTGATCTTGAGTCGAACCCGCGGATCCCGTTCAACGTTTTTTGGCCAGCGTTTCGAATCGCAACTGCCACAGGGCACATAAAACGCTCCATCCGCGACCCACGAAGTTGTGGTGACCGAGTGAGGGATGAGATACCAGGTTCGCGTCTCCACGAAAATCTGGTTCCGACCCTGCAAGAACGACCAATCGGTGTCCTGCACGTGGGCAAGGTCCCCACCGAGCCGGGTGCCCGGTCTGCGTTCATCGGGTTCAAAAGGAACGAAAATTGCCGCAATGTAGAGGGTTATCAGCACTCCAACGAAGATCAGTGCTATTTTTTTCATTGATTCCCTCCCCAGGGGTGCCAATCTACAGAATAGAAATCAGGCAAACGATAGAGTGTAAACTATGTTCTACGAAATCAGACAGTACCGCATCTATCCCGGCAAAATGGAGGAATGGCTCCAGCTCATGGAACGGGAAATCATTCCCTTTCAAGTCGCCTGCGGTATGGTGATAACCGGCAGCTTTCGTGGTGAAGATGATGATTCGGTGTATGTGTGGATGCGTCGCTTCGAATCCGAGTCGGACCGAGAACGGTTGTATGGGAAGGTGTACCAAAGCGAAACCTGGAAAAATGATATCGGTCCGCGAGTTGGTGAACTGATCGATCGGGATGCCATTCAGGTAACCCGAGTCGTACCAACGCCGCTTTCCGTCGCCCAGTGAGATGAACTTGTACTCAACAATTTAGCCGAGACCGTATCGTGCCCGGGTGTTGGATGTTGGGGGTGTTGTGTTTGCCCTTCCTGTTATCGAATGTTGCGCGGGCCGCCATTGACGATCGCAGATGGTGCGAACTGCAAACTGCCAGATTCGTTCTCGTTAGTGACCTCAAACCCAAACGCCTTCAGCCGATCGCAGACGATCTGCTGCGTTTTCACGCTGTCGCGGAGAGGTTGGTTCCCCAGGACACATCCATGCGGTTACCGCCTCTCACCGTTTTCGCTTTTAAAAGTGCCCGGCTGTTGCGCAGCGCCTTCAATGTTCAGAGCGTATCTGGACTGAGCCTTGCTTCCCACGATCGTTTCACTTTGGTGTACGGTCCGCGTTACGGGAAACGCTCGCTATCGTCCATGACGGCGTTTCACGAGTACACCCACTACATCATGCGCTCGCGCCCTTTGCGCCAGTATCCGCTGTGGTACAGCGAGGGCCTTGCAAGCCTGCTCTCCACGATGGAGTTCCCGGGTAAGAATACCGCCCGAGTCGGAATCGTGCCTCCGATTCGTCTGCGCAACGCCACCCGCGATTACAACCTTCCCCTCGACCAGGTCGTCAACCGGCGTCATGCCATGGATCCAGGCGGGGTAGATTTTTTACGCGTATATGAACGGTCATGGATTCTGATTCACTATCTGATGTTTTCTCGTCAGGCTGGTTTTCCCGACTACTCCGAAAAGATCGATCAAATCCTTGCCAGGATTGACGCCGGGGTGCCTGGGTCCGAAGCGATCGAAACGGAACTCGAGGTGCGGCTCGAGGATCTGGAACAGGATCTGGCCACGTACACGCTGCACCGGCCGACACCCGGAACCGTTGTGGAGTTTGCGAATTTCGACGCGGTAAGGTCGAGTCGGTGCCTGTCAAAAAACGAAGCCCGCATACTGCTGGCAAGTTCGATCGCCGGCCGCAACCCGGAACTCGCACGCGAGCTTCTGGAGAAGGCGCTTTTAGCCGAACCGGACAACGCGGATGTGCTCGTGGGGTTGTCCCGCGTTGATGCAACAAATGCCGCTGCGTTGGCGGAACGGGCGTTAACGCTTGCCCCCGGGAATGCTGGCGTGTTGATCCGTATGGCCGAGTTATCGATGCAGAGTTGTAAAGGGGAGCGGCCGCTCGACTGTCAGGAAATTTGGCTTAAGGCGGTGGGCTACTATCGCGCCGCGCTGCAACAAGCTCCAGAACGAGCTGACGCCGCACTTGCCCTCGGCAGCCTTCATCTGCTGATGGGCAATTCAGACAGAGCGCTGCCGCTGCTCGAAAGAGCACTTGCGTTGTCACCCTGGCAGACCCGAATCCACCTGTATCTGGGACAAGCGGCCGCCGCTGCAGGTGATGTCGCGCGGGCTCGTTCACACCTGAATCGTGCGGTCAACTGGCATCCTGATTTGTCCGGACGCCAGCGCGCGCGATCCGCGTTGAACCGCCTGCCAGGTTGAAAAGAAGAGACATGATTTTCGAAACCGTTGCGATGTTTGCTGACTGGATGACCTCGAGAGATGGTTATTCTTCGGATACGGGGCTGTACGCCGCGGAACTTTTCGCTTAAGGTCTCGGGTGGATGGTCCGTCGATCGTGTAGACGAGCCGGTGCCCTTATGCCAGCTCCCGAAACTTCCGTTCGTCCCAGCTAACAGGTTGCTGAGTCGGCCTGTTTCTTTTGGCTCGGCAACGGGCCGGTGAAACTCATATAGGAAAACTTACGGTGGGAAGCAGACTTTATTGCGGTAACTTGAGCTTTAACGTTTCAAGCCCGGACTTGGAAGAGTTGTTTGGCGAATTCGGTACAGTGCAAAGTGCACAGGTCATCAGCGATCGCGAAAGTGGCCGTAGCAAAGGTTTCGGTTTTGTCGAAATGGGAAGCGATGCGGAGGCGCAGGCAGCCATAGCCGGCTTGAACGAAAGGGAACACGAAGGGCGAGCGCTTACGGTTAACGAAGCCCGCCCGCGTGCAGACCGGTCTCGAGGTGGTTATGGCGGCGGTGGCGGTA
>JAPUJX010000104.1 GCA_027295975.1 Gammaproteobacteria bacterium | reverse complement strand
TGGGTATGCGACCAACGACGGGGAAAGCCCCTCAGGGACATCGTTTCCCGCGTGCCGCTCAGCCGCCTGTTGATCGAGACCGATGCGCCCTATCTCAAGCCACACAACGCCTCCGGCGAAAAATCCGTAACGGGGAACAAGAGAAGGAATGAACCGGCATTGCTGAAGTATGTGGTTGAGCAACTCGCGCAATTATATGGAACCGAAGAATTGGAAATCGTCAATGCCACCACCCGCAACGCACTAGAATTTTTCGACTGGAAGTAACGCGCATGGGGTAACCGGGTAAGCGCGAGTTGTTAGCTTTCCGATGCGATCGTCTCAGCAACCGTTTTGGCATCGAACGGCCAGTCAAGCTCCGAATCGCCCGCGCTCAAAACCGGCACCCGTTCCCCGTAACGCTCGACGAGCACAGGCTCCAGCGCGATATCGATCACCCCCAACGAGAAGCCCTGAAGTTCTGGCATACTAAGGAGCAGGTCGAGGGCTTGTTCGCACACCGTACAGTGGTCGGTAGAGTACAGAATAAGGTGCATCGTATTCACAATTCACTTTTCATCATTCATCATTCAATTCTTTCGTCAGATTTCGATAATAGCGCCTGAATCGATTTGGCAGGATAGTAGATGACTTTCGCACTCCGCTTTGCCGACCGACACACCGCCGCACGTTATCCCTTGCGTGTGTCGGGCGTGCTCGACTGGCAGCGGGAGAACGATCGGTCTCGAGCGGAGATTCCCCTTCCCGAATTCACCGGCGGGACGATTCTCGTTCCCAGCCTTTCTGCATGCAGCGATGCCGACTATCGCTTTCGTTTCACCCTCGACATTGCGGATCAAACCTTCGCACTCAATGAGGTGCCGTCCGATGGAAAAAAACCGTCGAGCGGAAAAGCGCCTTCGAGAAAACAAACAAAAACCGACCGCACAAACTCGATATCAAGTCATATAGATTGTTTTCACGTGCACAAGCACATTCCCGCTTCGACTCTGATCATCGAAGCGACCGGTCTCACGAACCGGGAGCGATATCTGTTAGCCATTACCGCGCGAGCAATCGCGTGTGAAGAGGTCATACTTCCAAAACACGCCGTTTGCGGCCCGGTTCCTCCGAGCCTGAGTCAGATGCAGGCGAACGACGAGATCAAACACAGTATCTGTTCACCCACGTGCCTCGCGATGCTGTTGCAGCATTTCGAGAAGCAAATCCACTGGCTCGACTTTGTCGCCGCCTGTCGGGACGAGGCAACAGGCATGTACGGAGTCTGGCCATTGGGTATCTGGGCGGCAAGTCGACAAGGCTGTATTGGGGCTGTGGAGGTATTCGACAACTGGGAAGATGCCTCCCTTCTGCTTTCGAGCGGGTTACCTTTTGTTGCCAGCATTCGTTATCCGGAAGGTTCGTTGCCGGGCTCACCCATTGCGGCAAGCGCCGGTCACCTGGTGGTCGTTTATGGAATGAACGAGGAGCGGATCCATGTTCTGGACCCCGCCGCGCCCACCGTAGCCGAGGTCGCACGCGACTATCCAGCATCCGCGTTCAGCAGCGCCTGGCTTCGGCACCGCGGCGCGGCGTATATTCTCCTGCCATGAGGTATCTGACGAGCTTTCTACTCTTATCCGTGGCTTTTGCCCTGACCACGGCAGGATTGATGTTCTGGCACTCCCAGGATTTCAGTTTTCAAGGCATATGGTTCTTCGACAACGATTACAAACCACACCCGCTACACCTGCTGATGTTGGGCATTGCGATGATTCCGCCGGCGATATGGGAGATCTTCATACTGGAGTACAAGACCATGAAACCTGACCCCCACGTATGACGGATTGCAATCGAGTCCACCTGCGGAACATCAGCAGGCAGGATCGCCGGGAGTTTCTCTCTTTGATGCAGAAAAGCCGGCATCTTCACGACCCCTGGATCACGCCGCCGCTGACGCCCGCAATCTTTGATCGTTACGTTGCGCGCGCGCAGAGTGACGATCACGAAAGCCTGTTGATTTGTTTGAACGGCACCCAGGCCATCGTTGGTGTCGTCAACATCAACAACATTGTTCGCGGATCGTTCTTGAGCGCATCCCTCGGTTATTACATCGGAGCGCCCTATGCAGGCATGGGTTACATGCACGAAGGTCTGGAAATAGTAAAACAAACTGCGTTCGAGGAGAGCGGGTTACATCGACTCGAGGCGAACATTCAACCTGCCAACACTCGCTCCATTCGGCTCGTAAAACAATGCGGTTTTCATAAGGAGGGCGTGTCCAAGGACTTTCTCTTCATTGCCGGAGCCTGGCGTGACCACGAACGCTGGGTAATCATCCATCAACGCGACGCCATGTCAGGTTGAGAACCACATGACCAAAACCCTTGCTTTCGGGTCCTGGCCGTCTCCGATCACCGCCGAGGCAATGGCGATGGGTGCAACCTCCTACTCCGAACTCCGAGCCTTCAACGGATGTTTGTACTGGCTCGAAAACCGTCCCGCCGAACAGGGTCGCACCACCCTGCTGATAAAAGACCGTGACGGCAGCATCCGGGAACTCACTCCCGGTGATTATTTCGTACGCAGCCGTGTCCACGAATACGGCGGTGCCGCCTACCTGCCGACCGAGCGCGGAGTTTTCTTCGTGAATTTTACCGACCAGAACATCTATCTCGTGGATGTGGACACCGGCACGATCGCAAAAATCACTAATTCGAACAGTGACATACGCTTCTGCGATTTCTGCTGGGACCATGTTCGGGAACGGCTCATCTCGGTCAGCGAACAACACGTGCCGGACCAGGAGGCTCATAATCTGCTGGTAAGCATAAATCCGCAAAACCGCACGGTCACGACCCTACACGGCGGACGGGATTTTTACGCTTCGCCACGGCTGTCCGCCGATGGCGCCCGGTTGGCATTTCTGACCTGGGACCACCCCAACATGCCCTGGGATGGCACCGAACTGGTGGTCGCCGAGGTTGCCGAAACCGGCGCATTGGGCCAGGCAACCGTCGTTGCCGGGGGAATGGCCGAGTCCATCCTGCAACCACAGTGGCTCATCGAGGGTGCCCTGTTGTTCCTCAGCGATCTCAACGGTTTCTGGAATCTGTACCGTTACGATTCGAGCGGTCTGTATTGCATCCTCGAGGACGGTGCCGAATACGGCTCACCTCCCTGGGTTTTTGGCCTGTCGAGTTACGTTGTCCTCGACGAACGTCATCTGCTGGGCCTGCGTTTTTCCGTAGACGGTTCGGAGTTGGTTGTGGTGGACACCACCACCGGTTTCGCGTCTCCCATCGACGATTCCTGGGCCAGCTACGATTCTCTCGCGGCGGGCGACGGCAAGGTGCATTTCATCGGGGGGTCGACGAACGCACCTGGCGCCATCGTCAGTTTCACCCTGGAAGATCGCGTCACCCATATCGTGGATCGCGCAGGCGGCCTGACCGTGGATCCTTCCTGGTACTCGATCGCCGAGGCTATCGAGTACCCCACCCGGGACGGTGACACCGCTCATGGGTATTTTTATGCCCCCAACAACCCCGATGTCGCAACGCCAACCGACGAGCAACCGCCGCTCATCGTCATGACCCACGGCGGGCCAACCGCAAGGGCGGGAGCTACCCTCGCGCTGAAAATCCAGTATTTTACCAGCCGTGGCTGGGCCGTATTGGATGTGAACTACCGCGGCAGTTCGGGTTTCGGCCGGGACTATCGCGACGCACTGCTTGGCTGCTGGGGAATCCGAGACGTGAGCGACTGCGAGGACGGGGTCCGCCATCTCGCGGGCCAGGGCCGCATAGACCCGGAGCGGGTTGCCATACGCGGCGGCAGTGCCGGTGGTTATACGACGCTTGCGGCACTGACCCTCGGCGCCAGCAGCCATACGTTTCGCGCCGGTGCGAGTTATTATGGCATCGGCGATCTGCGCGCACTCGCCAGCGATACCCACAAATTCGAGTCACGTTATCTGAACAGGCTGCTCGGCAGCGATGCAGCGTTCGACGAGCGTTCGCCCATCAACCATATCGACCGCCTCCAATGTCCCGTGATTTTTCTCCAGGGTGGTCAGGACAAGGTTGTGCCTCCAAACCAGGCCGAGGCAATGGTTCTCGCTCTCCGTGAAAAAGGTATTCCCGTGGCTTATCTGAATTTTCCCGAGGAAGGCCACGGTTTTCGAAGCGGCGCTAATATCAGGCGCGCGACGGAAGCCGAATATGGATTCTTCTGCAGCGTGTTCGGCATCGAGCCGTTCGAAAAGTTGCCGGATCTGGAGATATTCAATCTGTGAGCGCAGCAAAACCCCAACAACACCTGATCCTGTCGGTCGCTGTGCTGATGGGGGGCGATTCTCCGGAAGCAGAGGTTTCCAGAGCATCCGCAAAAGAAGTGGCTGCCGGACTCGAGGACGCGGGGCATCGGGTAACCCGAGTGGAACTCGACGGCAGCCTCAATGGTAATCTCCTGGAGATCGCGCCAGACGTCGTATTTCCAGCATTACACGGTCCACCGGGCGAGGATGGCACCGTCCAGGGATTTCTCGAGATGCTGAAGCTGCCTTACGTTGGCAGCGACGTACACGGGAGCGCTCTGGCAATGGACAAAGGCCTCTCCAAAGCCATATTCCGCCTGGCCAACCTACCGGTCACAGACGATCTCATCATCGACCCCGGCACCGAACCCGCAGCCGCGGAAGCCTCGGTCCGCAACGCACTCGGGGACCGTGTCGTCATCAAGCCTTTGCGTCTGGGGTCGGCCATCGGTATCACTCTGGTGGCGAACGGTGGCGAGTTACATAAGGCGATCGCCACGGCCCTCGCTTACGGTCACGGCGTATTGGTCGAGCCGTTCGTATTGGGCCGGGAGATAACGGTGGGCGTGCTCGACCTTCACAACACGGCCGCGCAAGCACTACCGGTAATCGAAATACGTACGGCGGCTGACGAGTGGTACGACTACAGCAATCGCTACACACCGGGCAAAAGCGAACACCTGATTCCGGCTCCCCTTGAAGACACCCTGAACACCCGTCTCCAGGAAATAGCGGTTACCGCCCACAAGCGCCTTGGTATGCGAGATCTTTCCCGCGCGGATTTTATCGTCACCGACGATTCCCGGATCGCGCTGCTGGAGGTCAACAGCCTGCCGGGCATGACTCCGACGAGTTTGTACCCGGACGGCGCAGCCGCGATGGGCATGGATTTCGCGACCCTGATGGACGCCCTGGTCAGGAGCGCATACGGACGAGGCATCAGCTAGAGGTTGTACCCGGTTTCGTTGTGTAATGCGACGTCCAGGCCTACGGCTTCTTCATCTTCGCTGACGCGCAGGCCAACAACCAGGTCCACGATCTTGAGAAGGACGAAGGTAGCGACGGCGGTATAAACCAGCGTTGCCAGCACACCGGTAGCTTGCGCAATCAATTGACCCCCCATCGTTCCGGAGTCGACGCCAAACCCGGAGCCGCCCAACGCGACCGCACAGAACACGCCGGTGAGCATCGCTCCGACTATGCCGCCAACGCAGTGCACACCAAATACGTCCAGGGAATCGTCGTACCCAAACGCCCGCTTGAGCGTTGTCGAGGCGAAAAAACAGACGACACCGGCCGAAAGCCCGATGGCCAACGCCCCCATCGGCCCCACGGAACCGGACGCTGGAGTAATCGCGACCAATCCAGCCACGGCTCCGGTGATGATCCCCAACACGCTGGCTTTCTTGTGAGTGATCCATTCTGCGATCATCCAACCCAGCGCCGCGCAGGCCGTCGCAACCTGAGTCACCAGCATCGCCATGCCGGCGGTGCCATCCGCCGCCAACTGACTACCTGCGTTGAATCCAAACCAACCAACCCACAACATGGATGCGCCGATAACCGACAACGTCAGGTTGTGCGGTGGCATTGCGGTACCGGGGAATCCTCTGCGTTTACCCAACACCAGCGCGGTTACGAGGCCGGCAATTCCGGCGTTGATATTCAAAACCGTACCGCCTGCGAAATCCAGTATGCCTAGCGCTGCCAGCCAACCACCATCACCCCAAACCCAGTGAGCGATCGGTGCGTACACGAGGGTCACCCACAGGGCAACGAAGACAAGCAGTGCTGAGAACTTCATCCGATCGACAAATGCGCCAACGATCAATGCGGGGGTGATAATTGCGAACGTCATCTGAAAGGTGATAAATACGGTCTCCGGTATGGTGCCTGAAACCGAGTCAACACCCACGCCAGCCAGGAATGATTTGCTCAAGCCTCCCCAGAGCGCCCCTTCCCCACCGAAAGCGATGCTGTAACCCCATAACACCCAGATCACGGTAACCAGGCAGGCGATCGCAAAACACTGCATCAACACCGACAGTACATTCTTCGAACGGACCATGCCCGCATAAAAAAGCGCCAGGCCCGGAATGGTCATGAACAGCACAAGCGCGGTAGCGGTCAACATCCACGCCGTATCACCGGCGTTCACCTCATCTATTGCCAATGCAGGCAGACTGAACACGAGGGCGATAAGCCCCACTATCGAACGTTTCATTCGGTTCCCCCCACTTGAATCGTTAGTCTCTATTTTTTCCGTTACGGTAATAGTTTACGGTAACTTTGTGTCATTGCTTTCGGTCCTGAATGCTCAAACCGCTCGATAGGTTCGAACACCAGCGCAGAAATGTACTTGAGTTTTCGCGGGCTTACCACTTACTCGTGGAGTTTCTCCAACTCTTTGCCGAGCATCGGTCGACAGCAGAGGAATCCGGGGTAACTCTGCGGCAATAACGCACCATTTTGCGGCATAACGGCCTTGCTCCGAATCAACAACCGGTCCTGCACCGATAATGGGCACACGCCTTGAACCCGGGTTATTGGTAACTTTCCGCGAGTTTGTTTGTCTTGCTGAATACGGCGAGCAGTTTGCTTAGATTGGATTGGAAAGTTGGATTGGAAAGTTGGATTGGAAGATTGGCTTGGACATCCGCTGCGAGACCGGTCAACGGGTTCCAATGCAAGTGGACTCGTTTTTCCATTGGGGGCGGCTACAATAGCCAGTTTGCCG
>JAPUJX010000103.1 GCA_027295975.1 Gammaproteobacteria bacterium | reverse complement strand
CTGGTTTGAGATCCACTCTTAGTACTCGCCGACGAACCAACCGGTAACCTGGATTGGGAAAACGCCGAGCAGGTGTTTGAACTCATGTGCCGCTTGAACGATGAACGGGGTGTGAGCTTCGTGATCGTAACCCACGACAAGAGCACGCTGGAGGGAATGCACCGGGTTCTCGAACTCAACGATGGGACAATACGATGAGTACTGCCCGCTGGGTTGCGTTACGTTATCTGAGAACCCGAAAACGCCAGTTTGCCGCGTTCATCACCTGGGTTTCCCTGGTCGGCCTGACCCTGGGCGTGTTGGTGCTCACGGTTGTCGTCAGCGTGATGAACGGATTTGACGCCGAACTCAAAACTCGCATTCTCGGTACGGTGCCGCACCTGATTCTGCTTCGGAAAAACACCGCGGACGAAGACGTGATGCGTCTGGCGGATGAACCAGCGGTTGTCCAGAAATTCAATTTTTTCCTGGGCGCGGGCATGGTCACTCGAAATGGCAGGGTCAACCCCGTGAGCATATACGGCATCGATGAAACCGGCGCCGTGGCGCTCGCGCAGATTGCCGACAATATGACCTACGGATCGCTTGCGGACGTCACCGGCCAGCAACGCGGCATCGTTCTGGGTACCGCGCTGGCGGCTCACCTCGGCCTGTTGCCGGGCGATTCGGTTGCGCTGGTGATATCGGAGCCGTCTGCCTCCGGAGTGCGGCCAAAAATCCATCGATATGAACTGGTGGGCACGTTTGAGATCGGTGTAGAACTCGATGCAAGCCTCGTTCTGATCGGCATGGGTTCTCTGGGCGGCAACCTCGATTCCTTCGGTACTTCGGGCGTGCGCTTGACGTTGACCGATCCCCTCGATGTGGCCGCGGTCAGTGCTCGACTTGCCGCAGCCAATCCGGAGTGGGAGATGCAGAGTTGGTCGGACAGTTACGGTGAGTTGTTTCAGGCAGTACGCCTGGAAAAGGCGATGATGTTTCTCATTCTGCTTATGGTGGTTGCGGTTGCCGCATTCAACATCATTTCCGGCCAGATGATGGTCGTGAACGACAAGCGTTCGGATATAGCCATATTGCGTACGATGGGCGCATCCGCGACCACTATTCTGAAGATTTTCCTGCTGCAGGGTGTTGTCATCTCCTCGATCGGCATTGCCGTCGGTCTGCTCTTCGGGGTCGTTCTGGCAAACCACATCGGTGCCGTAATAGCGACCATGGAGGGGTGGTTCGGTATCCAGGTGCTGGACGTCTATTATTTTGTGGAAGTGCCTTCACTGGTTCGCGTGAACGACCTGCTGATCATCGCGCTGATTTCGTGGTGTTTATGCCTGTTCTCGGCCTGGTTGCCGGCGCACCGGGCGGCAATGATGAACCCCGTCGAGGGTTTACACGGCGCTTGAAACCCCATCGGGCGCGATCCTACTTGGCGGTCTTGAGGGAATCGCCGGATTTGTGCAGCCGCCGTCGTTCGCGGCGTGCACGCCAGCGTTTGATGACATGCCAACGCCATACTATTCGTGACAACACCATGGCGGTAACGCCGCTGACCCATCCGCACACCAGACACCCGAACAGCAGCGGATAGCCGATGGCACTCGCGTTGTTGGAAAGCCACTCCCAGTTCAGTGTTATGGCATCAACCGCCGTTTGCTTGCCAAGCAACCAGGCTCCGAGTCGGTAGGCGAAATAGAACATGGGTGGAATGGTGATTGGGTTGGTGATCCAGACGAGAGCCACGGAGATCGGGAGATTACATCGCGAAAATACCGCAAGGGATGCCGCCACCACCATCTGAAAAGGTATCGGCATGAATGCCACGAACATTCCAATGAATACGGCGCCGGAAACGGACCGCCGATGCAAATGCCAGAGCTCGGGTTCCTGTAGCCACTTTCCCAGTGGTCGTAGCGCTCTAAGCTCACGAATTTGTTTGGGGTTTGGCAGATACTTGCGCAGGAATTCTTTTGGCATAAGGAAATTATGCACCTTTGCGATGTGTCAGGTACATGCGAACCTGGTTGGCCGGATTTTGCTGCGGCGTCTGTCTGCTTGGGCTGGTGCAGCAACTACCGATGCCCCTTCCCGCACTTGCGGTTTGCGCCTCGGTCCTAACATGCGTGCTGCTTGGATGCCGTTTGTGGTTCGTCGGTAGTCTCTGCCTCGGCCTGGTCTGGGGCGCCATTCACAACGATCGGGCTCTGTCACAGCGGTTGCCGGGTTGCGTGGCTGGACGGACGCTGAATGTCGACGTGCGGGTGCTCGATGATCCGGTTCCGCTGCTGACCGAGTCCGGGGTGAAGGTTGGGTTGCGCTTTCTCGGAAAGGTCATCCACGCAGCCGACAAAAGCTGTGTTGAACTGAAAGATCGTCAACTACGACTCAGCTGGCACGGCGCGCCGCAGATGTCGACCGGCCAGAAGTGGAATTTGTCAATTGCAGCAAAACCGCCCTGGGGGTTTCGTAACCCTGGTGGTTTTGATTACGAACGCTGGCTTCTGGGACAACGCCTCAACGGTACCGGTTACGTAAAAGCGGGGCGTCCGATGGACAACGACGCCGCGGATGAAAACTCCTTCAATGCCGGAAGCGCACGCACCGTGCTCGATAACACCCTCGAAGAGCTGGAACTCGAAAACCCCGGCGTGTTGCGGGCTCTTACGATGGGTGATGCCTCCAGGCTTACCAGTCGACAATGGGATCTGCTCAGGGCCACGGGCACCGTACACCTCATGGTGATTTCCGGCTTACATGTGGGTTTAGTCGGGGCTCTGGGTTTCTTTTCCGGTATTTGGCTTGCCAGGTTGATGCCGTGGATGCTGTTGTGGACGCCGACAACCTGGTGGGGTGCCTTGTTTGGTACTTCGGTCAGTGGCGTCTATGTCGTGTTCACCGGCGGCGGTTTACCGGCGGTACGGGCTTTTATCATGGTTATGGCGGGCGCGTTTGCTATTGCTATTGGTAGAAAAACGCAGATTAGTTCAGTTTTCCTGGTCGCGCTCACAGCCATTCTCCTGTGGGAACCGCTGGCGGTCCATCAGCAGGGTTTCTGGCTGTCGTTCGTTGCAGTCGCTGTGTTGTTACGTTTTTTTACCCATCGTTATGATCGTAACGGCTGGGTAATCACATTTGGTCTTGCTCAGTGGTGCCTGCTCATCGGACTCACGCCAGCGGTAGCCTTGTCGCTGGGTCAGGTTGCCTGGACCGGGAGCCTCGCCAACCTATTGGTGCTGCCGCTGGTGAGTTTCTGTGTGATTCCGGCAGCGTTATGCGGCGTGTTGTTGACCCTGATTTCACCGGGCATCGGGCAGTGGGGTTTTTTTGTCGCAGACTGGTTCATCGGGTGGACAACTTTGCTGCTCACCTGGTTCAGCGGGTATCCTCTCGACCGGGTTGGTCACCTGGAACCATTATTGGTGGTTTGCGTCGGTATTTGTGCCTGGACCCTGCTCGGTGGTTACCCATGGCGGCAGTTCGTCATCCTCGCCACGTTGTGGAGTTGTTGGGCATGGCCGCTCGCAACGGGGATTCAACTTGGGGAGTTTCGGGTAACGGCTCTCGATGTGGGACAAGGTAGTGCGATTGTCGTGGACACGAAGGAACACAGGCTGCTCTTCGATGCCGGGCCGCGGTATTCGAGCGGTTTCGATCTGGGGAGTGCCGTGGTGGTGCCGAGTCTGGCGGCCACCGGACCCGAAAAACTGGACGTCCTGATGGTGAGCCATGGTGATCTCGATCATGCCGGCGGGGTAGATTCGGTCCTGGATGCTTACCCGGTGGGTAAGATCTATTCGTCCGTGCAGTTACCGGGCGCTCAGGCATGTTCCGCCGGTATGTTCTGGAGATGGGATGGTATCGATTTTGAAGTCCATCACCCGCCGGTCCCGTTCCTTCAGGAATCCCAAGGTCACGGAAGTGGAAATTTCCAGGACAACGATGCGTCCTGCGTGCTCAGCGTCAGCAATGCCAAACACACGGTACTACTGATGGGAGACATCGGTAGTGCTGTCGAAAGATACCTGTCCCGGCGCTTACCCCTTGAGGTTACCCTGGTGTTCGCACCCCATCACGGAAGCCGTAGTTCCTCCAGTCTGGCTTTTGTTCGTTTGTTGAAGCCGTTACATGTATTCATCAGCGCCGGTCGATTCAATCGATACGGGCACCCCCATCCCGATGTGGTGCGTCGTTATCGAGAAGTCGGAGCCCAGGTATACGTGACCGGAGTTGACGGAGCACTGAGCTGGGAGAGTGTTACGCCCGAACGGGTGGTCAGTTGGCGGAAGAAGGAGGCACGTTACTGGACTCTTCCCCAGCCATGACATGCAGGAGACCGCGCGCTCATTCCAGGTCTTCGGCAATGGTGCGCCTGAGAACGTCCCCCGCCAGCTGGCGCAGAGTGTCCGATGCGAAGGTGATTTCCGCCAGACTCCGGCGGCTGTTCACCCAGCGAAAGGATTTGTATCGCTCAGTCATGGTAAACGACTCCGAATTCGCGCGGATGAGATGGAATACATTCAACACCGCCGCCTCGGGGAGGATGTTTTCACCAGTGCTGTCCATGGCGAGAATTTCGTCCGCAACGACGTCTTTCAGTGAAAAACTGCTTACCAGGAATCCTTTGATGGCAGCTTGCCAGTCTTCGCCTACAATCAGGTACTCGCCAGGGAACATCCACTTCCCGTGTTGTTGCACGAGCAGAATGTGTTCGGCTTCGTTGACTACGACGGCACTCTGATGGACCTGAAAATAATCCCGCCCGACCTCCAATTCGTCTCGCAGTCTTTCGACGCTTTCCCAGAGGTGCCGGCTGGTTTTGTTGATGAACTCCAGAGCGAGCCCATTGACCTCGACCCGACTCACGATCATTTCGACGGTTGGCGTCGGGTGGTTGTCCACGGCGCTGGAGTTCAGCAGCGTGACTCTGAGTTTGGCGGGTGGCCGGATGGTGGGGTTTTCCAGGAGTACGAAAACGCCGCCTTCCGAAACGTCACGAGTGACACAGCGTGTTTTACCGAGGGACGGATGTTGCAGTTCCACCAGCAGCGGCAAACGAATGCGGGGGTGTCGTCGTCGTTCCATGAGTCAGCCCGGACGGTTCACGAATTCTCCCCTGGGGAGCCCGAGCGGATAACAGCGCTGATTTGCGACACCCGTGCCCTTGGAGCAAGCAGCGTTACGTTTTCCGAAACTCCGGGTGACCTCGTTGCGCGCCCTCATTAACGGCTAGCCTGCCGTTGATCCTGGCGTTTGAGGTGGTTTGCGCACGTTGGCTGCCGTTGAAATCGACGAAAACGCACACATTGTAGCAGCAGCTTGAATTGAGGTGTTGGAATGCGTTTGGACAAGATGACCAGCAGACTGCAAAGCGCGTTGAGTGACGCACAGTCGTTGGCAATAGGCAAAGATCATTGTGCGGTGGAACCCATTCACCTGCTTGGCGTGTTTGTCGAGCAGGGAGAGACGCCGGTATTGCCGCTGTTGGTTAGGGCCGGCGCACGTGGCGACGGGTTGCGCTCGCGGGTCCGCGAAGAGTTGGATCGGCTGGCGACGCTCAAACGGCCAACGGGCGAAATCAGCCTGTCAGCACCTCTGGTGAAGGTCCTCAATCTGGGTGATCGATTCGCTCAGAAAGCAGGCGATAGTTTTCTATCGACGGAGTTCGTGCTGCTGGCGCTGCTGGAAGACTCCGTGGTGGGTCGGGTTTTTACGGATTGTGGCGTCGATAAGAAATCTTTGGAGCGGGTCATCAGCGAAACGCGGGGCGGTGAGAAAGTGTCAGATCCTAATGCAGAAGAACATCGCGAGGCCTTGGACCGCTATACCATCGACTTAACGGTGCGCGCCGAGGAAGGAAAGCTGGATCCCGTCATCGGCCGGGACGATGAAATTCGCAGAACCATACAGGTGTTGCAGCGACGCACGAAGAACAATCCCGTGCTGATCGGTGAACCGGGCGTGGGTAAGACGGCCATAGTCGAAGGCCTGGCGCAGCGGATACTGAACGGAGAAGTTCCGGAAGGTCTCAAAAACAAACGCATACTCTCGCTCGACATGGGGGCGTTGATCGCCGGCACGAAGTTTCGCGGCGAGTTCGAAGAACGATTGAAAGCGGTCCTGAACGAGTTGGCGAAACAGGAAGGCAGCATCATTTTGTTCATCGATGAATTGCATACGGTGGTGGGCGCTGGCAAAGCCGAGGGCTCCATGGATGCTGGCAATATGTTGAAACCGGCGCTGGCTCGCGGTGAGTTGCATTGTGTTGGCGCCACGACCCTGGACGAATACCGCCAATACATCGAGAAGGACGCTGCGCTCGAAAGGCGCTTTCAGAAAGTGCTGGTGGATGAGCCGAGCGTGGAAGATACCATCGCCATATTACGCGGGTTGAAGGAACGATATGAACTGCACCATGCGGT
>JAPUJX010000102.1 GCA_027295975.1 Gammaproteobacteria bacterium | reverse complement strand
TTTTGCCTCCAACCCTCTCTGAGTCGGTTGGTAGAAATTCTGAGGCGCCATATCGTCGGGCCAGTAACTCTCTCCAGCCGCGTATGCATCTCCTTCGTCGTGGGCATAACGATAACCTTTCCCATGACCGAGATTTTTCGCGAGCCGGGTGGGGGCATTACGCAGATGCAGGGGTACTTCGTACGAGGCGGTGTTGCGTACGTGGTCCATCGCGTTTTTGAACGCCAGGTAGGCGGCGTTGCTTTTTGGAACGCTCGCGAGATAGAGAACCGCTTGGGCAAGCGCAAGCTCTCCTTCGGGGGAACCAAGTCGCTCGTAAGCTTCCCAGGCAGCCATGGCGAGCTGCAACCCTCTCGGGTCGGCATTACCGATATCTTCACTCGCCATGCGCACGACCCGGCGGGCAATGTATAAAGGATCGCACCCGCCGTCGAGCATCCTGCACAACCAGTACAGCGCGGCATCCGGCGCACTGCCGCGGACGGCTTTGTGTAATGCGGATATCTGGTGGTAAAAAGCATCTCCGCCCTTATCGAACCGGCGGTAGCGGGTCCCCGCGGCTTCGATGATCAGGTTTTCGTCGATCTCGGTGTCAGCCAGTTGAGCCGCCACTTCCAGCAGGTTCAGTAAACGGCGCGCGTCGCCGTCCGCCAGTTCGGTCAGCAGCCGTTTGGCATCCGTTGAAATCTCGACCTCTAATGCGAGATTCGTGGCGCGGTCGATCACTTCGGACAACTCATCGAGGGTGAGCGCCTTGAGTACGTATACCCTGGCCCTGGAAAGCAGCGCGGCGTTAACTTCGAAGGAAGGATTTTCCGTGGTGGCACCGATGAACGTGACCGTGCCCTTTTCTACGTGCGGAAGAAATGCGTCCTGCTGTGCCTTGTTGAATCGATGTACCTCATCGACGAACAATACCGTCGTCTCCCCGAGAGTGCGCGCGGCTTCTGCCGCACGCACGGCCGCGCGCACGTCTTTCACCCCACTCAACACCGCCGACATGCTGCACCAGCGCGCATTCGCTTGTTCCGCGAGTAATTTTGCGAGGGTGGTTTTCCCGGTACCCGGCGGCCCCCAGAGCAGCATCGAGTGCAACTTTCCCTGGGCTGCCAATTTCGCCAGCGGCTTGTCTTCAGCCAGAAGGTGTCGCTGCCCAACGAATTCACTCAGCTTGGTTGGCCGTAACCGGTCGGCGAGCGGTGCGCCGTCATCCCCCAATAACATCGGTTCCTGGTGGCACTTGTAGTACAAACTCGTCGGATTGTATCACCGCGGCGCGGTCATCCAGGGTAAAACGGATATTCGTGTATTGCCCGAGGTGATCGAGGATGGAAATACCCGTCATGGATTGCGCCGTGAAGTGCAGGTGAATCTCCGCATACAGGGTGTCCGATGCACGAGGTACCAACACGAAGGTTGTCTCCGTTTCCTTGACGACGCGCGTGATCTGAAAGTTATCCCCCAGTACGACTTCCTCCTGGGTGAGCAGCGACAGGGGAGTATCCACCAATACCTCACTCAAGGGACGAACGATGAGTTGCTCGAGATCCGGATCGTAAACCTTCAGAGTATCGCCTTCGCTGACGATTATCTGAGGATACGGATCATCGACCACCCACTTGAAATTGGGGCGTAAGATTCTTACGAAACCCGTGGAGCGCTCGAGGATTTCGCCCCGGGCGTTTTGAACCTCCTGGGTAAAATCCGCGGAAAACGAAGTCATCACCACCAGGCGCTCCCTGAGAAGCGCACGGTCATCCGCCACCGCCATCCGGGCGGATACAACCCCGAGGATCAGGCTAATCGCGATGAGGAACCAATATTTCACGGCTTCCATTGGAATTCATGGCACTGACGATACCGGCTTCTTCCATGGCTTCCACCAGGCGAGCGGCTCGGTTGTAGCCAATTCTGAGCTTACGCTGCACGGAAGAGATCGATGCGCGTCTGGATTCGAGCACATGGGCGACCGCTTCGTCGTAAAGCGCGTCGTCCTGCTCCGTTGAACCATTAGACTCGATAACAAGGAAGGGTTCCTCGGAACCACCGGTCAGCACTTCGGGCAGATAGTCGGGAGAGCCGCGTAGCTTCCAATCGGCGACCAACCTGTGCACCTCGCCATCTGAAACGAACGCACCGTGTACTCTGGTAGGCAGACCAGATCCAGGCGGTAGATAGAGCATGTCGCCGTGACCGAGAAGCTGCTCGGCGCCGCCCTGGTCGAGAATGGTGCGTGAATCGATCTTCGAAGACACCTGATAACTGATACGGGTGGGAATATTGGCCTTGATGAGCCCGGTGATCACGTCGACTGATGGGCGTTGGGTCGCAAGGATCAGGTGAATTCCCGCGGCCCGCGCTTTCTGTGCGATACGGGCGATGAGTTGTTCCACTTTCTTGCCGACGATCATCATCATGTCGGCGAACTCGTCGATCACCACCACGATCAGCGGCAGTGGCTGCAGCAGAGGCGGTTCGAGGGAGGCGTCAGCATCCCACAACGGATCCGAGATTCCTTCGCCTTTTTTTGCCGCATCGCGGACCTTACGATTGTACCCGGCAAGGTTTCGCACCCCTAAGGCAGCCATCAGTCCGTAACGACGCTCCATTTCCGCAACACACCAGTTCAGGGCGTGGGCCGCTTCTTTCATATCGGTGACTACGGGAGTGAGGAGATGAGGTATACCTTCGTACACCGCCAGTTCCAGCATCTTGGGGTCCACCAGAATCAGACGCACCTGATCGGGGGTCGCCTTACAGAGAATGCTCAGCAGCATGGCGTTCACTCCAACCGACTTACCCGAGCCGGTAGTGCCCGCTACGAGCAGATGAGGCATCTTGCCTACGTCTACGGTAACCGGATCGCCCGCAATATCTTTTCCCAGAGCCAGCGTCAGCGGCGATTTGGCTTCCTGAAATACCCGCGAGACGAGAATTTCCTTCAGCCGGACGATTTCCCGGTGTTCATTGGGTATCTCGATACCAACCACCGACTTTCCGGGGATGACCTCGACGACCCGCACGCTGATCACCGCCAGAGACCTGGCAAGGTCTTTTACCAGAGCGCTGATTTTCTGCACCTTCACCCCCGCCGCGAGTTGCAGTTCGAACCGGGTGATAACCGGACCGGGCAGCACCGATACCACCTCGGCCTCGACTCCGAAATCGCGCAGTTTGATCTCGAGCAGTCGGGACATTGCCTCCAGGGAATCTTCCGAAAAACCGACATGATCTTCCGGTGTCCGGGCGTCGAGCAGTTCCAGATCAGGCAACTCCGAAGGAGATTTGAGATCAAAGAGTTTCTGCTGCCGGGCCGCGCTGACCGGGGCGGTGCCTGGCGTTCTGATTTCCGGTTGCCGACGGTTCGCCCGTTTGCCCTTTTCTGCCTTCAGCGATTGCCGGCGTTCGCTCTTGAGCTCTCGACGAGTGGCGTTGACCGCGCGGCGGCCCCTGAAAAAGGCAACCCGGCGAACCAACCAGTCAACTACGGAACGGAAGAACTTATGAAGGTGGCGCCCGGTAAATTCGGCGATATTCAACCAGGAGAAACCGGCCGCTGCCTGGGCGCCAATCAACACGCCAGTGAGCAATACTACAGTCGCGACAGTCGCCGAAATCGGAAGTCGATTCATTTCGATGGAGTCTCCTCAAC
>JAPUJX010000101.1 GCA_027295975.1 Gammaproteobacteria bacterium | reverse complement strand
TGTAAACCTCCCCAATATAGTTACACGTATAATTATAGTTTCCGAAACTCAAATTCAGCTTTGTATCGTCCACATGGGCCGCAACTCGACCAAATTCGTGCCCTGGAAAGACCACAAGGCTTTGACCTCAGATCTGACTCCTTTTAGATTTCTTTGTTCAATTCGGGAAGCGAGAATTATGAAGAAGTCGGGCCCTGTAACGCTTGTGATATCCGCAATGTGATTCTTTGCCAGGTCCTGGCGATGGCCAAGCAAAGGGACACACACTTTCCTTTGTCCGTTTAGAGGCCTGCAATCAAGGAGTCGCAACCGTTGATCCAGGGCGGAGCTTTCAGGATATTGAGCAGGGCGCATTTTGTAACAAAGCCTTGCGGTTCGCGCTAGCGGCAGCCGGGTTGCGTAGTGGCTAGAAAACGCCAGTCATTTTCTCCTTGTGCTCAGCTCTATTTGTCTTTGCCAGACAGCGCCGCAGTTGCAAAAACGGAAGGCCCATCCGGATTGAACTCGTCTTCCTCTTCCTCCTCTGGCTCTTCAATGAGGCTTAAACCGTTGAAGTCATCGTCGTTACCCTTGCCCTTGCCTTTCGCGTCGAGTTCTATGCGCAGGCGCAGGTTGTTTGCTGCGTCGGCATTTTTCAAAGTCTCGTCAAGGCTGATTTTTCCGTCCTGGTAGAGATGGTAAAGTGCCGAGTCAAAAGTGCGCATGCCCATGCCTTCCGATTTTTCCATGACTTCCTTGATTTCGGTGACAGCACCTTCTCTGATCAGATCCGCAATGCGTCCGGAGTTGAGTAGAATTTCGATGGCAGCACAGCGTTTGCCGTCGACCGTGGGAATCAGGCGTTGCGACACGAATGCCTGCAGGTTGATAGACAGGTCGCTGAGCAACTGTTTGTGCCTTTCATCGGGAAAGAAATTAATGATGCGATCCAGTGCCTGGTTAGCGTTGTTGGCGTGTAGTGTCGATATCGCGAGGTGCCCGGTTTCGGCGAAGGCAAGTGCGTGTTCCATGGTTTCACGGTCACGAATCTCTCCGATCAGAATCACGTCCGGCGCCTGCCTGAGGGTGTTCTTCAATGCATTCTTGAAGCTGCGGGTATCCACGCCCACCTCACGCTGATTGATCAGGCTTTTCTTGTGCCGGTGTACATATTCCACCGGATCTTCAATGGTGATGATGTGACCGGCGCTGTTGGTATTTCGGTGGTCGATCAACGCGGCCAGCGAAGTGGATTTACCCGAGCCGGTTGCACCGACGAACAACACCAGCCCCCTTTTTTCCATGACGACGGCTTTCAGGACTTCAGGCAGTCCGAGATCTTCGAATTTCGGAATATCGGTGTTGATATTGCGTGCGACGATGGAGGTTTCGTTACGTTGCTTGAAGATGTTGATTCGAAACCGACCCACGCCCGGAATCGAGATCGCCAGGTTCATCTCCAACTCGTGCAGAAACTGCTCCCGCTGCTCCTCATCCATGATCAGTTGAGCGATCGCTTCGATCTCTCCCGCCTTGTATGCGGTTTCGGAAAGCGGCTTCAATTCTCCCTGAAACTTGCCACACGGCGGTGCGCCAGTGCTGAGGTACAAATCCGAGCCATCTTTTTCAGCCAGAACGTGGAGGTATTTGTTGATCGGGGTTTCCACCGGAATCGGTCCTTGATAAGGGGTCAAAAAGTATATAGGTCAGCGGAATGCTGGGTTGCGGAACAGTCGACATTACCAGGATTCTGGAGGCTATCTGCCGGTAGCCGGTTCGCATTGAAATCGTCTGCACAATATCAGTGGAACAAGCGTTCAGTTCCAAAGAACTCGGTTATCGCAAAGAACTTGCTTCCATCGAAGATCCCGATGAGCGCCGCGTCGAGTTCGAGCGACGTGCGGCGCGAGCGTACGAGGGCGCCAAAGCCGTCAACGCATCGGTGGGCGGACGTGATCGACCCCGCTGATATCCGCGACTGGAATGCCACCAGCATGATACGCGGGTGTCAGCCTACCCGGGAGTGTCGCGACCGCGTTCGAGCGCTACCGCTATTGTCCATCCAACCGGCAACCGAATCGATCGACCGGCATACCCGCAGGTGTGCCCCCACACATGTCGGTAAAGTCGGGTACCCCATCCCCGTCGGAGTCGGCTACGCGCGCACAACCAAAGCGGGTCACGTCACTGCCCGGAGGCGTGTCCTGGCAGCGATCGGTCTTGTCGGATACCCCATCGCCGTCGGCATCGAGGACGGGCAACGGAGTTCGGTTCACGGGCACCTGCAAACCGAAGGAAAGGAACCATTCCTTGGCGTCGTGGGATTCATTGGTGTAGCCGCGCATACGAACTTCGACCCGCAGCGCGGAACCCCATAACTTGACCGGCGTCAGCACGCCAAGCCCGACGGAGCCGAACGGACCTCGCTGGTCATCTATTTCCGAGTCGTCGAATCCAGAATCTGCCCAGCCGACCCCGAGGAGCGCGTAAGGCTGGAAATAGTCGAGGGATCCAAATTTGCGGATGAAATCGACGCCTGCTCCCAGTTGCTCGAAGTCTGCGTGCTGCTTGTCGTCGTTCAACTTCGAGCCGAAAACATTGAACTCATAGTTGTAACCATCAACGGAAGGGGTACCCACGCCAATCTGCACGCTCCCGAAGCCGTTGTCGACGCCGCGCGTCCCGTCTTCATCGACCAGAGATGCCATGACCACCGCATACCAGCCTCCGTCGTCGTATTCCTGTGCAGCCAGGGGTACGGGAGCAAAAACCAGGGAAGCCCAGAGGGTTCTTGCCAGGATGGTCGTCATGTCCATCAACATCTCTCTTTGTGACTGTTTTGGTGATTAGGGCTAATTCGTATATTACCCGCCATTCTTTATAACCTATAGTTTTAACTACCACTAGTTTGGCGTTAAGTGTAAGAATTCGTATATCGAACCATCATGGATGTTTGGAGACAGCAATCAATGTGTCAGAACCTCCCGTTACTATTGGCGAGCGCACTGGGTCTTGTCTTGTCCTGCCTGACCGGCCCTGTAGAAGCCGCCAACGATCTGCTTGAAACCTATCAGGCGGCACGTACCAACGATCCGCGTTTTCAAGTGGCGTTTTACGAGTATGAAGCCGCCAAGGAAGCCATTCCCCAGGCCAGAGCCGAGTTGCTGCCGGGAGTAACTCTGGATCTGAGGGGGGCGGAGACCAAACAGAACATTCTGGATCGGAACCAGGCGATCTTCGGTGAGGGCCGTACCCGGTTCACCACCAAGTCGTACAGCTTTCAGGCCAGTCAGCCGCTTTTCCGGGTTTCGTCCTGGCAGAGGCTCAGGCAGGCGAAAACGACCGTCAAACAGGCTTTTGCGCTGTTCGCAGTCGCCGAGCAACAGCTGCTTCGCCGGTCTGCGGAGGCCTATCTGATCGTTCTGGCGGCGCGTGACAACGTGGCGCTCTCGAAAGCGGAACTGGCAGCGGTTGGTCGGCAGTTGGAGCTTGTGAAAGCACGCCGCCGGGGCGGTCTGGCGAACATCACCGACGAATACGAAGCGCAGGCGCGTTACTCGCGCGTGCAGGCCGACGTCTTTGCGGGCACCAATACGCTCGATGACGCCTATCAGGGGCTTCGGGAAGTGGTAGGCGATGCGGTAGTCGACATTTACCCCTTTCGCGAAGACATCCCCATGGTCACACCGGACCCACCGAATGTCTCTAGCTGGATTGACATGGCGCTGGATCAGAACTGGTCGTTGCTGGCAGCAAACTATGCGGTCACCGTCTCCGAACAAGAGATCAAACGTCGGCGTGCCAGTCACTTTCCGACCCTCGATCTGGTGGCTCGAACCGGCAATATCGACAGTGGCGGCGCGATCACGGGGGGCGGCAGCGATGTCGATACAACCGAAGTAGCGCTGCAGCTTACCATACCGCTTTTTGCGGGTGGTGGTATCTCGTCGCTGACGCGGCAAGCGCAATCGGATCATCGACGAGCGATCGAAGAGCGTCGTCTCCAACACCGTATCGTCATGCGTGAAACGCGCGCCGCGTTTCAATCGTTGAGTAGTGCCATCAGTCGGGTAGCCGCTCTTCGAGATTCACTGCGTTCACAGGAAAGTGCGTTGGGCGGTCGCGAACAAGGTTATCGTTCGGGCGTTAATACGTTGCTTGATGTGCTCGATGCGCAGCGAGATCTGAACGCAACGCGCCGTGATTATTATACCGCCCGCTATGACTACCTCATGAATCTTTTACGACTCAAAGAGCAGGTTGGTGCGCTGAGCGAGAACGACCTTGCGTACATCAACCAGTTTCTCAATAGGACATGATCGCTTGCGTTCATGATATGCGGTGACGAACCGGACGGTGCAGGCGTCACTAGATCTTGAGCTAGGCCCATTAACCTCTTGAAAATACAGAAAAGATTTCTTCTCGAAATTCACCCGGGAATGACATAGGGTGTGTCTGAGGGAGAAACATCCGTGTGCAAGTCAGTAAAAGGCGATCCTAGTAACGTCGAAACACTGGGATGGCGGCACCGGTTTTTTCGTTGTTGGTGGGGTAATGGCGAACACAACTGAATCGGGGTTGTCTGGGGCGACCACGGCAGAAAACGAGGACACCTGGTCGGCGTTGCGAGCCATCCGAGACCCGAAGGAGTTCGCAGCCACATGGCTCGATGTTCAGAACCGTGTCCTCGGCACGGACCAGGTATGCGGCGTCGTTGTGCTCGGCACACCCGGTACCGGTCCCTTTGCGCCGGTTGCCGTGTATCCCAAAGGGATCCTCGGTAGCCCCACGCTGGTGACCGCCATCGAAACGGCGATGGAGAAACGCCATCTCGTCATCAACAGCGGCAGCCGTCCGCCGACCTCGGAGGATGGCCAGTTCAAGATCGACGTTATCGCTTACCCGTTGATTCTCGATAACAGAGTTTGTGGTGCCGTGGGTTTCGAATTCAAGGCTGCCGATCAGACGCGCGTGCACGCAATTGTTGATCAGTTGCAGTGGGGGTCGGCATGGATTGAAGCCTTTCTACGGCGCAGCCGCTTCATCGCTGGCGACAGACTGGTTACGGTGCTCGAGCTGATCGCAACAAGCCTGAACCACCAACGTTTTCAGGCAGCGGCGACAGCAGTGGCCACCGACATAGCCGGTACCCTCAATTGCGAGCGCGTGAGCATCGCGTTTCTGAGCGGCCGTCACTGTCGAGTCCGGGCGGTTTCCCACAGCGCCTCATTCCTGAAACGCGCGAATATCATTCGCGCCGTCGAGGCGGCGATGGACGAAGCGGTCGATCAACAGGCGAGCATCGTCTATCCGGTTCCGGACGATGCACCCGTGCAGGTCACGCGGGAACACAAAGAACTCGTCGATCACTTCAAAGCCGGATCGCTTTGCACGGTACCCATCGCCGCTGGTGAACGGGTTCTGGGTGCACTCAGCCTGGAGCGAGCGGCCGATGATCCGTTCGACAGGCGAACAGTGGAGCTTTGCGAACACATGGCCTCGCTCATCGGGCCACTTCTGGACGTGAAGCGCAAGGACGATCGTCTTTTGATCTTCAAGCTCCACGACAGCATCAAACATTTTGCCGAGAAACTGACCGGGCCCCGTCATACGCTGCTGAAGCTGCTGAGTGGCGGCTTGGCCGCGCTACTGTTGTTTTTTATCTTCGTCGATGGAGATTTCCGGGTCACGGCGGATGCGCGGTTGGAAGGCTCGCTGCAACGCGCCATCTCGGCACCGCTTGCGGGTTATGTCGATCAGGCCGAATTTCGTGCCGGTGACATCGTTCATGAGGGCGATATCCTGTTCTCCCTCGACGATCGCGATCTCTGGCTCGAACGCCTGAAAGTCAGCAGCGAGAAGGCGCAATACACCCGCGAGTACGGCGAAGCCGTAGCTTTGCACAACCGGGCTCAAGCGGCGGTTCTGGCAGCCCGGGTGGAGCAGGTCGAAGCTCAGCTAGCACTGATCGAAGAGCAACTCAAACGGGTGAACGTGCGGGCGCCTTTCGATGGCGTGGTCGTCAGCGGGGATCTCAGCCAATCTCTCGGAGCGCCCGTGGAGAGGGGGGACATTCTCTTCGAGGTAGCGCCGCTGTCTGCATATCGTGTCATCTTGCGGGTCGAGGAGCGCGACGTGGCTGAAATTCAGGAGGGGCAGACCGGCAGGCTCGTCTTGAGCGGCATACCGGACGAGCAGTTGGAGATCGAGGTTACCAAGATCACGCCCGTGGCAATCTCCGAGGA
>JAPUJX010000100.1 GCA_027295975.1 Gammaproteobacteria bacterium | reverse complement strand
GGGCGTCTGGGATGTTGGTTTCATGGGCCGGTTCGAGGGCACGGAGGCCATACGTGAACACTTTTCAGGCGTGAGTTCGATCATGGGGTTTGCCATTCATTACGTGACCAATCCGTTGATCACGATCACCGATGACGACCCGGATGCCGCCACGGGTCAGTGGTACCTGTGGCAACCATGCACCCAGACGACCCGCCGGGAGACCGCCTTGTGGCTGGCTGCTCGCTATCAGGAAACCTATGCGAAAACGGACCTGGGCTGGCGTTTTGTGGAGATGATCATTTACCCCAGAATGTTCGCGCCCTACGACAAAGGCTGGGCGGAGGTACCGTTCCTGACCGGTGGGCCGCGAGAAGTCGGGAACTAACGAGATTTCGCGCTTTCAAACTACAACGGCGTTATTGCCACGCAAACACCCAGACCGAAGCGCCGCCGGTATCCCCCGGTGTCCCTTGAGTTGAACTCCATTGTCGGTAGTGTCTTGTGATGTCCCGCACGTGGTTGTTCGTCATCCCAACCACGACAGCGATGTATTGGGTATCGCCAACCTGGTAAGTGATGAGGCTCGAACTGGGAGCGTCGTCGAGCGGGGTTTCCCATAACAGTTTCCCCGACGCGTCATCGAAGGCTTTGAGGGAAGGAGCGATATCGCCTGAGAAAACCAGCCCTCCAGCGGTGGACAAAATGCCTGTGGATGGCGGCGTCAGCTGATCCGTATTCCATGCAAGTTTCCGGTTTGCAACGTCAATGGCCTGCACGCGGCCCATCATGCCGTCCTCGAGATCAGGTTGTGGTGCAGCGCCGAATTCCACCCCCGTTGTCAGCAGCCAGCCGCCTTTTCCCGTTTCGCTCATGCGAAAACACGATTCAGTGATCGGCACATAGACATACTTCGTATCGGGGCTGTATGAGGTCTGCGGCCAGGAACGAGCGCCAAAAGGAATTGGGCATACGTCAAAGGCCGTGTCGGGATTTGGCATTTTGGAAGGGTCGATGGATTTTGCGCCGGTTTCTGGATCAACCGCGGTAATCACGTTCTGTACGCCGGTATCTACGGAGAACAGGAACTCGCCCGTCGCCGCGTCCAGCGCGTCGAGCATCGCGTTCTTGCCAACGTTCATGACGGCTTTTACCGTTCCGCCGTCTTGCGTCGGTAACTCGGCGATCGTGCGTTCGAATACCCAATCCATATCCCACTGATCGTTCTGGGTGTGTTGAAAATACCAGACCAGTTCACCGGTATCGGCGTTCAATGCCACGGTGCAGTTGGTGTACATCGCATTGTTGGTAACGTCCGCCCGGTCCGCGGGGACCAGGAGTGGTGCTGTGTCGTAAGTTGGTGCGACACCGTAGTAGACGAGGTTCAATTCGGGGTCATACGTTCCCTGTTGCCAGACCGAACCGCCGTTACGCTGCTCGACGGGAAGTCCATTCCAGGTGTTGCCGCCCGGCTGGCCCGGCCAGGCTACCGTATTGAATCTCCAGGCCTCTTTGCCCGTTTTTCGATCTATGGCGATGATGTAGGATCCTTTGGCTACCCTGAAACTCATGATTCCCTGTATGACGACGTCGCCGGCGATCAAAGGAGCGCTTCTTGCAAAAATTGGCCTTCGATCGTTACTCGATTGTTCGAGATCCATCCTGTGATCCCAAACCAGCTCACCAGTTTTCGCGCTCAGCGCAACAACGTGCAGATCGGACGTGGCGAAGTAGATTCGTCCTTCATGAAGAGAAAGGCCCATTTTCTTGTTCGACTGGGATAACCCTTCTCGACGGTATCGCCACAAGACCTGGCCGTTGGTGGCATCCATGGCAATAACGGTGTCGGGAAAGGTATGGAGGAACATAACCCCCCGATGAACCAGCGGCATAGGCATGCTCGAGCCGTGCAGCAGCGGCGTTCGCCACGCAGGTCTTAGTCCCGCGACGTTCTTTTTGTTGATCTGGTTCAGCGGGCTGTAGCTGCGCCCGTTGTAGGTGCGTCCCCAATGCAGCCAGTCGCTGGGTGATGGGTTGCGCAACATTTCCGCAGTTAGATCCGGCAGGTTTCGCAACATTTCGGTTTGTGCGGCGGTTTTGACCACGGGCACCACCGGGTCGTATGCCACGCCCTCCAACCGTGGGATGGTGAGATCGCTTAGGGCTGCCAGATCACCAGGCAGCACAATATCACCGGGTTCAAAATCGTTGAAATCCAGCAGGTAGGCCAGAATATTCGTGTAAGACTCGTCACCGAGCCCACCTGCTTCTGCATTCCCTCGAGGCGGCATGCGACGAATATGGAATGCCAGGACACCCGTGGATTTGCCGCGCCAGGTTTGATCGAATCGAGTTCCGGAAAGCGCTGGAACGATGCCGACACCCTCGAGATTCGCTCCATGGCAGGCAGCACAATGTTGTTCATACGTTTTGCCACCGTTCGCGGCCTGAGCAGCGGTAAAACGGGGTGGTTCTTCGTCGGACTGGGCAATACTCGAGGACGACCACTGGCCAAGCCCTAGAAGAACGACTAAGAAAAATCCTGTGCGTCGAATGAATATCATCTGGCTCTTGTCTGTCATTGGCCCGAAACCAGTAAATACAGGGGGATTTAGATCGTCAACTTTTTGTTGCGGTGCGGGTTTCGTCGTGTAGGCCGTCGGCCGGTCTATACAGCTTAACTCTGGACAGGGGTACCGTTATCCCATGTCCCGGTCTTCTTCAACTCTTCGCGAATGATTTTGCGCAACGTTTCTGCATCCACCGGGCTCCCGGTCGTGATTGCACATCGGAGCGTTTCGTTGATTAACGTTTGATAACCCTTTCCCTGTTTTTCCGCCCTTGTGCGAAATTCGTCAAGGAGTTCATTGTCGAGATACATCGTTACACGGGTTTTTCCCCTGGAGCTGAAGACAGAACTCCGCTTGCCTTTCGAGAAAGCAAAATCCTCCTTCATATGTCCTCACCTCTTTCGGTGTTGCAGTTCGGGCAGAAATGCTGCGAATGGCATCTACCTGTAGGTATATACGACCACCAGGGTGCGTTTCAACTCGGGCATTTACGCGTGGTATGTTCTGCTGGAGAAGGTTGGGAACATGTATCTGTGTCTACCGAAACTCGCTGCCCGACCTGGGGTGAGATGTGCAAGATCAAGCGCATCTTCAGGGATGCCGAAGACTGCGTAATTGACTACCACCCACCCGAATCCACTTACGTTAACTACCATCCCTACTTTCTGCACATGTGGCGGCCAATTGGGGTAACGGTACCACTACCGGATCCGCACATGGTCGGTCCGAAACTTGCTCGTTCGGCAGGGGCTGTATGACAGTGCAAGGCCACCCTCGAATGCTAAGCCACATCTGCAACCGACGTAATCAACCGCAAGCCAAGCAACTCGAGTGCCTGTTCGATCTGACCAATATGCGAACGGTGATCCAGGTTGAGCAATCGGCGGATGACGGTTTCGGTGACACCGAGCTTCTTCGCCAGCGCGACGTTACTGGTTTTGGATTCCAGCATGGCGTTGTAAAGCGCGACCTTGGCGGCAACCAAAGGGGTCAATACAACAGCAGGCTGTCGTATACCAGACCTCGCCGGTACGGGGATCGGCTTGCGGCTATCGATGTAACCAGAGAGGGCTACGACAAGCGCATCCTCGGCTTCATGCAACGCGTGTTCTCGATCATCTCCGAAGGTCAACGCTTCGGGCACGTCGATTACTCGGGCAATCACCTGGTCACCGTCCTGGGTCAGTTCAACCGGGTATCTAAACTCTTTCAGCATCTACAACTCCTTCTCGTCAATGCCAAGCTGGCCGCATACCAGTTTAACGTAGAGGTTCGAAAGGTCTTTCGCGCCATGCGTTTTGATAACAGTCTGTCGGCCTCTTTAGGTGGCAATAACGTGTCCACCCTTGCCGCGTCCCGTTTCAATCTGCACGCCTTTTGCTTTCAGTTTCTTGATGAATTGTCGGCCTTTCATGGTCGGTATATTCGCACATATATGTTCGATTATATAGTACTGAAACGTACAAATATGTACGTATTTTCAAAATCGGTAGGGGCTGTATGACGTGGCCGAGAATTTCTACAAGACCGATCGGCGCGTGTAGCGCCAACCCTTGGTTTCGGATGTACCACGAGTTTGCCAAGGACATGGTTATCCAATGTATGGAT
>JAPUJX010000010.1 GCA_027295975.1 Gammaproteobacteria bacterium | reverse complement strand
CAGGTCCTACCCGGCACAACAGTTCGTTATCTTCATGCGAAAGCATTTTTACGTCCTTCCGTTGGTTTCTTAAGTGAAACCGGTATCGCGGTTTCCCTGCGAAGAAGTCGATAATCGACTCTTTCGGCCCGTCAGTAAATAGCGAACCAAAAGACCTTTATACTCTAAATCGAAGATTCCAAAGTGGTGGCGTTATCCCGGGCTTCGTTCTCAAAATCCGTCACTTTCGAAACACTTTGACGTAACGATTACCGGTGAACATATGATCGACCTCAAGTCGCTGCACTCACTGCTCAGATGTCCCGGTTGTGCAACACCCGAATTGATTATTGGTGCTTTGACAGGCGACCTGGTTTGTCGTTCCTGCGCTAACCGTTACCCGGTATCGGATGGTCGACCGGTGATGTTGACCGCTGACAATGACGTGTTCCGTCAGGATGATTATCGCAACGCCGTGATTGTGGACACCCATGCGGAAGGTTTTGACTGGCAGCGCCTCATTCCAAACCCGTCTGTCAACCTGGCAAGTGAGCGGGTACTTGGGAGATTACGCGAACTGCTTGAATCATTGCCGTCCGCGGTCGTGCTGGTGGTTGGCGGCGGCCAGCAACGCAAGTGGCTCGACCAACGCCTGGGCGCGGGTGATTCCATTCAGCTGGTCTATTCAGACATAGACGTATCTGCCGACGTAGACCTGTTCTGTGACGGGCACGATCTTCCGTTTATCGACGCTGCTTTCGATGCGGTAGTCACAACCGCCGTGCTTGAACATGTTCTGTACCCGGAACGTGTCGCAGCTGAGATCGTCAGGGTGTTGAAGATGGATGGCATACTCTATTCCGAGCTTCCATTTATCCAACAGGTTCACGAGGGCGCCTATGATTTTACCCGCTACACGCTGTCCGGCCACAGGCGGATTTTCAACGGCGTCCGTGAGCTTGAAAGTGGCATGGTGGCCGGTCCGGGTACGGCGCTGGTCTGGGCAATAGAGAATTTTGCTCTGGCCTTCATCGTGCGACCGTCTCTACGCAACATCGTCAAGGCTGCCGTTCGTATTGTTTTTGGTTGGATCAAATATTTTGACCTGCTGCTTGCAGACAAACCGGCAGCCATGGATGGTGCGTCCTGCACCTATTTGCTGGGGCGCAAGATTGATGGACGTGTGCCGGATGTGGAAATCGTCGCCAACTATGTGGGTGCCAAGTATTTGAAGCACAGTTGAGGTAGGAGGTTTGAACTCCAACCACAGCGATTTTGCGGCGATGCCCGAGCCGAGATAGGATCGATTCAAGGTGTAGCGGCGGCTACTATTTCCTGCATGCCGTCCCATTCGCTCCAATGGTCACACAGCTTGGCAACCGAGATTTCCCAGGGGTTGTAAGAAGGTGGGTATTTCAGGAACTGCCCGAAGTAGCCTCGATCGGGATGATCGCTGACCCCGTGGCCAACGCGACGGGTGCCTTCATGAGGGTTACCTTCCCGTAAACGCCGGATGCGAAAATAGATGTTCATGCGAGGATTTGGGCCGTGGTTGGGTGTCGAGGTGTGGGGGCAGCTGTGCAGAGCGATAACGGCGTCGCCTTGATTCAATAACACCGGGGTCAACCCTGGCCAGGGCCATCCATCCAATGTTGCGGCGTTTTTTGCGGCTTGTGCGGCTTTGTTGCGAACGATCTCGGGGAGTCCATTCAAGAAGGTACCGCCGGACTTCGTAACCTTGATGCGTGGCCAACCCGGTCCTTCCGGACCTATCGGCCCGCCTGAATCCCGTTGCATTCTGAACGCGGCTTCCACTGCTTCATGCATGCCTTCGAGGACCGCAAACTGTCCATTACCGGGTTGTCGCTGGTCGTTGAGTGCCACGCCGACCAATGCCGTGTAGCTGCCCAGCGAGATCGTTTGATCGGGGTCTTGCCACAACTGGCCATCGTTACTGCCGCGGCGGTTGTCGTTCTCGCCAAAATACCGGGATGCATCTTTGGGTCGGCCTCTTGCTGCGTCGATCTCATCCGCGCGACCCGGTATGGCGCCACTCCAGCTACCATCGACGTGGGGGCTGGGCCTGCCACCCAACGTGTTGAACGGAGGTGTTACGGCGACTTGCGAACTGATCACCGCAGGGTATGGCCCCATCTCACTGTCCATGATCCTGGCGAGGCAGGTGTCGTTGAACAAGCTCAGGATGTCCTCATGGGTTGCGAGTTCCGGCGGAACCAGAAGTCGGTGTTCGTTCTCAGGCAATCGGGCGCTGATCAGCGCAACCGCTTTTCGAGTGATTGGTTCCGGCACCGCATTTCTGATCACGATGTATCCATCGCGAAAGAACTGCTGTTTCTGTTTGCCGGTTAAACCCGTCTTCACGCCAGGGACCTTGCAGGTGATCGGCAGGCAGTATAACGGCTAAGGCCCCACGCGTGCTTCGACGTATATTTTATTCCTGGTTACGCTTGTGTTTGTCCCGCGGAACCTGACTGTTATCCTTGAAAAATTGAGCCGTAGGATAAACCTTGACAATGTTGACCTTCACGAACCGAGTAGCAGTTGTCACCGGAGGAGCCAGCGGGATTGGCTTGGGGATGTCGAGGGCGTTTGCGGCTCGAGGAATGAAACTCGTGATTGCCGACCTCGACGATGAGGCTCTGGATGCGGCGGTTACGGAGTTTTCGAGTGCAGGAATTGATGTGGTGGGGCACCGGTGTGATGTCTCCAGGCTGGAAGAAGTCGAAGCGTTGGCCAAGAGAACGATGGAAACGTTTGGCGCGGTGCACGTGTTGTGTAACAACGCCGGGATTGGCATTCCGACGTCGGCTCGCAAGCTCAAGCTCGAAGATTGGAAATGGATCATAGACGTCGACCTCTGGGGGCCAATTTACGGTGTGAACGTGTTTCTCCCGTTGATCGAAGCCCAGGGGGAAGGACACATCAATTCGACATCATCCATGGCCGGGCTCATCGCGGGTCAGATGATGGGTGCCTACAACGTTGCGAAACACGGTGTAGTCGCGCTGATGGCGTCAACGGAGCGTGAACTCAGGGCTCGCAAATCTCCGGTACATGCCTCGGTGTTGTGTCCCGGACCAATCAATACCAACATCAGCCGCCATTCCGTTCGGTTTCGGCCCGGGCAGTCGAAGCCTGCGGAAGATAGCGTAAGGGCCGGCAGAATGGCGGGTAACATTCAAGCGGCCCTTGAACAGGGTATGGATCCTGACGAAGTTGGCCTGCTTGTCGCGGATTCGATCGCCCGGGAGAAGTTCTGGATTCTCACGCATCCCTGATGGGTAAAAGCGGTTCAGAGACAAATCGACGCGCTTGTCGAAGATCAGTCGCTTACCAGAGCCTGAAGGTTGAGTCCCTGGTGTTACCCGGCGGCGGCCTGGGGTATCAAATTGGCCACGTACGATCCCCGGCGTTGCAGATTGCCGACAAACTCTGCCTCGAAATTGTCCGGCACCGAGCCGAT
>JAPUJX010000001.1 GCA_027295975.1 Gammaproteobacteria bacterium | reverse complement strand
TCCCGCTACTGGTTCGACGCGGTAGGTCTCGACAGCGCCTATGACTACGATCCGGTCTGGCAGAAGTGTCGCGAACTGGGTGTTTCGCCCACGTTTCATAAGGGCTCGCGCGGACGCGCGCTGCGCGTTTCGCCGTCAAATTTCGTCTACAACCACATTGGCCATTTCGCGGCAGCCAGCGAAGCGGTGTGCAAGGCGATATTTCTCGGCGGGGTGACGCGACGCTTCAGCGACCTGAACTTCGCGTTCCTCGAAGGCGGCGTCGGCTGGGCTTGTCTGTTGTATGCCGATCTCATTGGTCATTGGCAGATTCGCAACGGCGATGCACTTCAACACACCGATCCGGCTAACCTCGACCAGGCGCTGCTCATCGAACTGGCCGACAAGTATGGCGGCAGTGAAATGGCCGAGTTGATAAAAAATCGGGGGCTCGGTTCGAGAAACGGCGCGGACACTACGGGACATATTGCTGACCTCGATGATTACAGCGCCTGTGGCATCAACAAGGCCGAGGACGTCAAATCACTTTTTGTCGATCGATTCTATTTCGGCTGCGAGGCCGATGATTCGAACAACGCCTGGGCATTCAATACCAGAAACATTCCCTTCGGCGCGCGCCTGAACGCTCTGTTCGGGTCCGATATCGGGCATTTCGACGTGCAGGACATGGCGGGCGTTTTACCGGAAGCGTACGAACTGGTGGAACACGGCAAGATCACCGAACGCGATTTCGAAGATTTCGTTTTTGCTAATCCGGTGCGCTTCTGGGGTGAAACCAACCCGGACTTTTTTGCCGGGACGCGGGTGAGCGATGCGGCCGCCCGGCTATTGGGCTGATATGAGCTCGATACGTCAGGACTACGATCGCGACGGATATGTCGTTGTCTCAGGTTTGCTGACAAACAGAGAAGTTGCCGGGTTGATCGCCGAAACCCTGGCTATCTCCCGTGGTGAGCGAGGTGCGATACCCGGCTCCCTGACGGCCGAAGAGGTGCAAAATAACGACGACGGCGAAATTTTCAATCGCTTCATCGCCATCCACTTCCCACACAAGATCTCCACCCTCGTGTTGCAAGCGCTCAAGCACCCTGGAGTCGTAGAAATTTTGACCGGGCTGCTCGGCCCCAACGTCAAAGCCATGCAGTCCATGTTGTTCTTCAAGCAGGCGGGGAAACCGGGCCAGGCCTGGCATCAGGACGAGTTCTATATCCCGACGCGAGACCGCTCGCTGACGGGAGTATGGATCGCCCTGGACGATGCAACCATCGAAAACGGCTGCCTCTGGATTCTACCGGGTTCACACACGCCAGGTGTCATTTATCCAACCCGACAACATGACGACAAACGTTTCGACCGCGCTCGGGAAGCTTACGACTTCCCGTTTGGAGCGGAAGATGCGTTACCCGTCGAGGTGAAAAAAGGCGACGTCGTATTCTTCAACGGCTACCTGCTCCACCGATCATTGCCGAACAACGCCTCTTCAGGATACCGCCGGGCTCTCGTCAATCACTACATGCGTGCCGAATCTCTACTTCCATGGAACATCGGCAAGCCGGAACGCGGCCGCACGGACTATCGTGACATCGTGATGGTTGCCGGCGTTGACCCCTACCGATACAAAGGCATCAAAAACTGTTCATTGCCGTACCTGCGCCCGGACATATAGGTAAACGCGGTCGACAGGTGGTCATGGCCATCGGCCCACGGGTCTGTAATCATGTTTGGATAATGTCTCGAGACAAACAATTCCACGGCTGGCGTTTACTGGGCGTGATCATCGCGGTAGCGGTTGTGCTGGCCATCGTCAGCTTTATTATCGACTGGATGGTCATCGGTCCGCTGGAAGGCAGGGTTTTTTAACTATGTACAGACACAACGCGATGCGCACTATTGTTCTGTGGTGCTTTTTCCTGGCGGTTCACGGGTGCGGCAGTCCAACCGGTTCATCCATGGCTCCAACCTCAACCGGCAGCCAGCTCCCTCACCTTAGCCAACATCCGGGCGGCGGCGTGATCATGAGTTGGGTGGAACCCGACGGCGAAGGTCACCGGCTGCGATTCGCCCACTACGCCAATGGCGCGTGGAGTACCGCGCAAACGGTGGCGAGAGGCGAAAACTGGTTCGTCAACTGGGCGGACTTTCCGTCCGTGGAAGCCCTCGGCAAAAACCTCTGGGCCGCTCATTGGCTGGTCAGGAGTGGCTGGCAGACTTACGCCTATGATGTGGCGGTATCATTGTCTATCGATGAGGGTCGTACCTGGTCGGATCCAATTAAACCCCATGACGACAACACGCCTACGGAACACGGATTTGTCAGCCTCTTTCCCCAGGGACAAACGGTGGGGCTGGTATGGCTCGACGGACGCAAAACCATCGCCAGTGCGGCCGGTGACGTTGCCCCCCATGACATCGGCATGACCTTGCGATCGGCCACTCTCGATCCGCAAGGCAAAATAACCGGAGAATTCCAGATCGATGACCTGGTGTGCGATTGTTGTCAGACGGACGTTTCGCTGAGTGCCCGGGGGCCGGTTGTCGTCTACCGCGACCGGAGTGCGGAAGAAATTCGCGACATTTCGGTCGCCGTGTATGGGGATGGCGGCTGGAGCGAAGCAAAAACCGTCAGTGACGATAACTGGCAGGTATTCGGCTGCCCCGTCAACGGGCCCGCCATTGATTCCAGTGGCGATGTCATCGCCGTGGCCTGGCACACCCAGGCCGACAATCAGCCGCGTGTTCGATTTGCCCGGTTACTCGCCGGAAGCGATGAGTTCGACACACCGATCGACATTGACGGCGCAAGCGCAATGGGCCGCGTTGATGTACTTGTCGACGAAAACGGGGAAGCTCGAGTAAGCTGGCTGAGGCGTGGCGACGACAATATGGCGGAACTCTGCGTACGCTCGGTGGATCCCACCGGCAAACTGGGCGGCGTTCGCGTCATCGCCGAGATAGCCGCAACACGGCCAAGTGGGTTCCCACAGATGATGCGTGATGGAAACCAGATTCTCCTGGCCTGGACGGAGGTTGTCGACGGGGAATTCCGGATAACGACCGATACCATTCCATGGAGCATCCCGGTTCGATAACGTGCTGCCGGGAACACTTCAGACCCCGTCGAGAAAACGAGACAATTGTGGATAGCCAGGCTCGAATCGTCATAGTTGGCGGCGGTATCATGGGCGTGTCGCTGCTCTATCACCTGGCCGAAGAA